>DATDFI010000420.1:0-6666 GCA_036522695.1 Bacteroidia bacterium
AAGGATGCTTATGTGGGTAGTCCAGGTTTAATTGCTCAATGCCTGGATCTTGGATTGCTGGATGAATTCCAGGTTTGCGTTCACCCTGTTATAGCCGGGAAGGGATTGCAATTATTTAAAAATATCCATGATAGAATTGAGCTTAAGCTTTTAAAAACAAAAACTTTTGCGTGTGGCGCGATTATTTTTTACTACGAGCCGGTGAAAAAGTAGTGGGCAGATGGAAATGGGAGTATGTGCGGCTTCTATTGCTTATCCCCGAACGCGATCCTGAATTCTGTTCCCTTATTCACTTCGCTTTTTACGGTGACGGTTCCACCAAGGGCCTCAACCTGCATTTTTACCATATACAAACCAAGTCCTTTCCCTTCCGCTACATCTGTGAAGCGCCTGTATAATCCAAAGATATCCTTCCCGTTGGCGTTTAGATCGATACCTATCCCGTTATCTTTAAAGCAGATCACCGTTTTATTATCCTCTCTTTCGCTCCTTATCTCTATGAGAGGCGAGGTACCCTGCTTACGGTATTTTAAGCTATTTAGTACCAGGTTGTAAAAAATACTGTACAGGTATCCTTTAAGTGACAAGAGTCCGCCAGCACGATCGAAATTACAGTTAATGGTCCCTTTCTCATTATTTAATTGGGTTCCCAGTGTTTCCCTTATCTCGGTAACCAATTCCGAAAAGCTCACCCAGGCTTTTCGTTCACTTTCATGCTTTTTAACCTGCAATATTTCATTAAGGTCTGTAATAACATGGTCAAGCCTTTGGGATGCAAGCCTCACATATTCCATGCATCTTAACTGGGCTTCCTGGTCGCTTTCGCATATGCCGAATGCATTGACCAGGCCGAGTATTTGGGCAAGCGGTGACCTTAAGTTATGTGAAACAATAAATGTAAATTGTTCAAGGTCTTTATTCCGCTGTAGGAGATCGTTGATGAGTTTACTCCGCTCTTCTTCGGCCGATTTCCGCTGAGTAATGTCCTGAGCTATACCTACAACCTTATAGGGTTTTCCGTAATCGGTGAAACTTATTTTTGATTTCGATCTTAGCCACCTTACTTCGCCATCTTCCCGTATGATCCTGTATTCGGATTCGAAATTGGTTTTGCGCTCGAAGGATATGCACATACTTCGTTTTATATATTCCCTGTCATCGGGGTGTATGAAACTGAAGAATAACTCGTGATCCGCCCCGGGTCCCTGCTCATTCAATCCCAATATCCGGCACAGTTCTTTGGATAACTTGAGCGAACCGGGTTCCAGGACCCCCTCATCGTTAAAGCAACACTCCCAGCTTCCGAACCGTGCGATATTTTGCGCTTCGCTCATTGTTTCTTCACTTTTCCGGATGAGCTCACTGGCTACTTTTTTCTCGGTAATGTCCCTTAAAAGCACGACACCCCAATGATCATATCCTCCTCATAGATCGGGTTCAGCCGGGTCTCTTCCCATGTTACGCCAGAATTGTTACTGTAAAAATCCTCCACTGTGAACGCTTCTCCGCCCAGTGCCCGCCTGTACCTTTCTTCCCACTTTTTTAATTTGTCATCCGAATAACGGGACCTGTCAATCAGCATTTGCCCGCCTTTTATATACATCCCGGTTGTGGCTTTAATGCGTTTTCGGAAGGCCTCGTTGCAGGTTACCAACCGCATATTTTCATCGAGGCTCCACATAAGATCAGGAGTGCTGTTTATCAACGCATCGCGGTTCTTCCTCTCCAGTTCCCTTTCCCGTTTTAATTTCAGCTCTTCGGTAATGTCCTCGTAGTTGAATACAAGCGCATCTATCCCCGGCTCATCCAGTAAGTTCGTTACATTGGAACGGATCCATCGCCATTCTCCGCTTTTGGCCTGGAGCCGGCAGGTTATTTGCTTGGTTATTCCCTTAGAATCGAACATGTCCTGCACAAATTCTTTCATTTTACCGGCTTCTTCCGGGTGGCCGAGCTGTATGGCATTGCTAAATAGCTCTTCATCTGCATATCCGTAATTTTTCAGCGAAGTAACATTCGTTATTTTCCATTCTTTATCGAGCAGGAATACGCCATCGTGTGATTGCTCCAGGAGTTTCCTGAGGCGGGTTTCAAAACCAGCGATCAGCTCGCGTTTTCGCTTTAACCTGTCCGAAACTTCTTTTATGAAATTATCGAGGCTGGCCATAGTGCCGTCAAACGACTTTAACTGGCTGGCCAGTTCGTTTGGAAGTTGGTGATGGTTCATGGGATTTCGTTTTAATACCGGGCAGGTAAATTCACCAACACCCCGGTGACCGGGTAGATAAACGCTAAGACTGGTTGTGGTTGATAAGGCAAATATGCTTGATGTTCGGATGATAAAAAACGGAAATCAGCACTATTTATTCATACGTAAGATTTTTAGCGTTTTTGTTGCTTTTGGGCATACCGCTGCCGGCCGTGAACAGAACCCTTAAGGGGGGCCTGCGGGTCGCGCAGTATGCCCCCTCCGGGTATTCTTAAGCCAAACTGCAGCCCGGTCTTAGGAGAGAGCAGCGGCAAGATGGGGTATGGAAGAAGTTAGGTAAAGAGCTCCCGACATCGCATGCCGGATGATGAAGTGCAAACAGGGAGTTTATTCCAGGGGATTAGTAATACCAGTTACAGGTTACTCGTGGTTTGCGAATAGTTTCAATTGAACTCGTGGATCGCAAAATGCGATTTCGTTACCAGCAACCTATATCTGCTTCCTCCCCAAATTGGAAAGGATAGAATTCACGATGGAAAGCACGATGCTGAAGAGAAGCGCCCACCAGAAACTATCTACGTAAAAACCTTTTACCAGTTTAACGGTAAGCATGATGATGCTGGCGTTTATCACGAGCAGGAACAAACCCATGGTGACGAGTGTGATGGGAATGGTAAGAAAAATAAGAATGGGTTTTACTATGGTATTCAAAAAGGCCAGTACACAAGCCACAATTATCGCAACGAACACACTGTCGTTCTCTATCCTTACACCCGGCAGCAGCCATGCGGTGATGAGAACGGCCAGGGTGGAGATAAGTAGTTTTACGAGGAAATTCATGGTGCAAAAGTAGGATTAATTCGCCTCAAAAAATGTCCGCCTGCTTTTGAGGCCTTTCGGTAAAACGTGGCTTCAAACCTTTCAGGCGCATTTCCTTCGGCTCCGCATCTTTAAACGGAAATAAGGTTGCATCAGGCTTGGTGATAAAGGTGATCTTGTCCACCTCGTTATCCTTTAACAGGATTAGAATATCCGTGCAATCCGCCTTGTTCACGCCCATGTACTTGTTCTTATCTTTTGCATAGTAGATCGTTTGCCCATTGCCTTCCACTTTAATTTTATGCAATTCATCCTTCACAAAATATCCCGTTAAATTTTTCCCCTTTACCTGGTTAAAGCGTACGCTGTCCTCCTGCGAGACCACGAAAGCGTTGTTCAATAGTTTTATTTGCTCGATATGCCCGCCCGCGGTGAGCAGTTCCACTTTATCACCCGTCAATTGATTTTTATCCGACCACATTACCGGGTCTTTGAAAAGTCGCATAGTGGAATCGCTGGCCGTATACACCAGGGAATCGCATTTGCCCTGTATATCGGGTTTGTAAAATTTAACGTGGTGGTATGCGAACATCATGCGCTTTTTATAATCGATCACTTTCATCTTCGCGCTGTCCTTCGTTTCGTAAGTGGCGCGCAGGGTATCGCCATGCAAAAACAAGGTATCCTCGTCAAAGATCTGCATAAGCATGGCTTTGCCGGTGACAATGGAATTCTCTGTCTTCTCAAAATACTCAGCAAAATTCCCCGTGATCACCATGTTCTCAACGCTGTCGATCACCTGTATGTTCATCATGGCCTTCCCGTAACCCTTCTTGCGGTTGTAATACAAACTGTCGCCCTTTAGTTTTTGCTGACGCGTAACGATTACCGCATTTTTATTGAATTGCGAAATATCCTTGTCCGTATCGTACCATCCGTTCTCGCAGTAAATGGTGTTGGCCTGGTTGGAACTTACAATGGTGGTGGGCCCGAGGAAATAAGCCGTTTTGGTAAACGTGTTGTAACGTAACGTATCGCAATGCATCACGTACTCCGGATTGGTGAGCACCACGTTTTTTTTGAAGGAGAATTCTCTTGATTTTGAATTGTAATACCCGTGCTCGCTCACTAATGTGTTTTCCTTACTTACCAGCGTGCCTTTATTGTGGTAACTGGCAATGGAGGAATTCATATCATAAGTGAGAAAATCGGTGGTGAGGCTCATATCGCGGTTGTTGAGCCGCACATTTTTTGTGACCTCGGCCGTGCGTGTGTTGCCATCGTATTTCAGGTGATCACCGTACAGGGTAAGCGTATCGCCCTGCATGATGCGCACGTTGCTGAAAGCCTCCAGCCTTGTGTTCCCGCCAAAGAGGTAAGCGCTGTCGCAATACATGTTAACGCCCTCGTGCGTGAAATGCACGTTGCCGATAAGCCTGCGCGCATCCTTCACGCGGGGATCGCTCTCGATGGAATTGGCAGAGGACTGTATGGTGGTTTTCTTTTTTTGCGCGAATGAGAATGCCGGGCACAGCAGGAAGCAAAGTAAAATTCCTGCTAAAAAAAGTTTTGTACGGTTGAACATGCGCAATAGAGTGGGAGTGCGGTAGGTCAACAACAATCAAGCCATTACTTTCTTCCCGCGGAAGAGGGTTTGCTTGCGGTCGGGGCCCACCGAAACGATGGTGATGGGCACTTTTACCTCTTCTTCGATATAGCTGATGTAATCGAACAGTTCCTTCGGAAGGTCATCCTGCGATGAAAGTTTAGTGAGGTCCTTGTTCCAGCCTTTCAGTTCTTTGTAAACGGGCAGTACCAATTCGGGCGCTATATCGTACGGAAGCTGCTCCGTATTTTTTCCGTTGTAATGATAATGGGTGCACACTTTGATGGTCTCGAACACACTCAGCACATCAGCCTTCATCATGATGAGTTCGGTAACGCCATTGATCATGATGGCATATTTAAGCGCAGGCAGATCGAGCCAGCCGCACCTTCTCGGGCGGCCCGTGGTAGAACCGAATTCATTGCCCACTTTCCTCATCTTTTCTCCTGTATCGTCAAGCAATTCGGTGGGAAAAGGGCCGCTGCCCACGCGCGTGCAGTACGCTTTAAAAATTCCGATCACATCCCCGATCTTATTCGGTGCAAGGCCAAGACCCGTGCAGGCCCCTGCGCACACCGTGTTGGAGGAAGTAACAAACGGATAAGTTCCGAAATCAATATCGAGCAAAGAACCCTGCGCGCCCTCGGCCAGGATCGTTTTCCCGGATCTCAATGCATCGTTCAGGTAATGTTCGCTCTCGATGAAATGGAGCTTTTTCAATTCTTCCACGCTGGCAAACCAGGCCGGCTCGTGTTCCTGCAGGTTGTATGAAAAATTATTGGCTTTCAATAGTTGTTCGTGCTTGGCCACCAACTGGTCGTATTTCTTCTTAAAGTGCGGGTTGGTGAGATCGCCTACCCGCAGGCCATTGCGCCCGGTCTTGTCCATGTACGTGGGACCGATCCCTTTTAAGGTGGAGCCGATCTTCTCTTTTCCTTTGGCTGCCTCGGAGGCGGCATCGAGCAGGCGGTGCGTGGGAAGAATGAGGTGAGCACGCTTGGAGATCACCAGGTTTTTTGTCACATCCACTCCCAATTTTGAAAGTGCTGCGATCTCCTTCATGAAAATGATAGGGTCGATCACCACTCCATTGCCCACCACGTTCATCGTTCCAGTATGAAAAATACCGGAGGGGATGATGTGTAAAACATGTTTGATGCCATTGAACTCCAGGGTATGTCCGGCATTGGGCCCGCCCTGGAAACGTGCAATGATATCGTACTTGGGCGTAAGCACGTCCACAATTTTTCCTTTTCCTTCATCGCCCCACTGGAGGCCTAAGAGCACATCAGCTTTCATTTTTCAATTTTTATCAATTCGCTTAAAGCAACTCCAGCGAATTACGAATTATTTTACGAATCTACTCACTACTTCAGTTTCGCCACAGCACTCTCCACGCTTTTGGTCACTGTAAATACGGTATTGAGCTTGGTGATCACCAGCAGCTCTTTTACTTTCTGGTTCACGCAGCATATCACGATCTCCCCTCCATTCTTGCGCGCGCGCGTAAGCAGCATGATCAGGATGCCCAGCCCGCTGCTGTTCACATATTTCAGCTTTTCCAGCTCAAAAACAAATTTGCACTTGCTGCCTTCAATGCATTTGTCCACTTCGGCAATAAGGTCTTTGGCCTGGCTGCGATCGATCAGCTCTCCCATCAAATGGAAAACGGGAATGCCGTTCACTTCGCTTGTTTTATGCCCGAACACCATGGTGTTGTTTTTTTATACCCGCTGCACTTTCCCCGCGGGCTTGATTTTATAATGTTCGCAGGTGCCGTTCTTCGCCAGCTTCTGACACTTGCCGTATAAATTCAGTTTATGATGCGTGATCTCGAATTTTAAAATATCACCGGCCATTTTCTGGATCTGCTGTATGCGCGGGTCGCAAAACTCGAGCACCCGGTCACAATCCTCGCATATCAAGTGATCGTGCTGGCGATAAGCATACGCTTTTTCGAACTGCGCCAGGTTCTTCCCGAATTGGTGCTTCGTCACCAGGTTGCAGGCCAAAAGAATCTCTATCGTATTGT
>DATDFI010000421.1:0-13841 GCA_036522695.1 Bacteroidia bacterium
GGTCCAGCTCCGTTGCATTTATTTGAATGGAATATTCGCCATCGGGTTTCCTTTCATTCACCAGCTCCGCGATCTTCCTGCCCGAAATATCATAAAGCGAAATATTCACCTTCGCATCTTTTTTTAGCATGTAATGTATTACGCTCATCTCCTGCGAGGGATTGGGAACGGGCACATTCAAAAAGTAATCCTGCTCTTTATTTTCTCCCACGTACATTCCCTGCGGACAAACACGATAGATCTGCCCGTTGGTGGTGTACCCGCCTTTCATCGCGTAAATGCATCCGTCCGTTCCTTCTTTCAATGTGGTGAGTCCACCGGAAGTGGTGAGGTCGGTCCAGTAAACGTTGCTCGTTACGGTATTAAAGGCAGGCCCGTTGCCAAGCGTGCAATCGTAAACGCGGCCGTAATCATTGTCCGCTACCAGCATGTGATTGTCGAGCGTTGGAAAAACGGTCCCTGAATAAACAAGGATGCCCGTTACACCACCGAGCGGTGCACCCCATTCCGTCATGGGATCAACAAAGCCCGGGTGATTGCAGGGTATGGAAGTGGAGCTGTTACGATACATGCCCTCGCAAATATTCCATCCGTAATTATTTCCCTTCGTGATCTGGTTGGCCTCGTCCCAGGTGTTCAAACCATTTTCAGAAGAATACAAAGAGTCGTTCACCGTGCTGAAACAAAAATCAAAGGGATTGCGGTGACCATAGGTCCAGATCACATCGCAATTTCCCGTGAGCGGATCTCCATCGTCATAAAATGGGTTATCGGTAGGGATGCTGCCGTCAGTTTTGAGGCGTAAGATCTTTCCGTAAGGAACAGTGAGCATGTGCCCGTAATTGATCACGGTATCGGTCTGGTTACTGGCCAGGTCGCCCACGCTGATGTAAATTTTATCAGGCTCCGATGCATGCATGCGCACATTCCCGCCCACGTGATTGCCGGGAATATTGTCCGGGATATCCCAATCCCACACGATGAACGGGTTGGTGCCCACATTGTTGTTCTCGGTAAAGCGCACCACGCGCAAACGCTGGTCACCGTTCCACAAATGAACATAGTAGCAATACACATAACGGTTGGTGGCGAAATTCGCATCGATGCAAATGCCCAGCAATCCTCTCTCAAAATCGGCATCCACCGAATCGGTGAGGTCGTAAAATATTCCGATGTAAGCCCCGCTCGGACCGTAAACAAGGATCTGCGCAGCTACAGCAGGGTTGGTATTGCCGCCTTTTTGTGTGCACAAAAAATTCCCGTTCGGCATCATCTCGAATGCCACCGGGTATTGCAGGCCCGTAACGATCGTGGTTTTGGTGTACGCAGGATTTTGCGCATTCACGTTTCCAAAATACAAAATTGAAAATGTGACCAGGAGAGAGAGTGTGTGCCGCATGTAAAGAGTATTAAAGTGAAATTATACCGTCAGCACCGATCCGTCATAATGTTCTTTATTCAATAACGATCTCGTAACCCATTCGCGCTTGTATGCCCTTCATGCCCATCATTTCTTTGAGGTATTGATAATAGATGTATTGGTCGCCCAGTGAATTCCGCAGAGCAGATTCCCTGATGCTCTCATCGTTGCCGGATAGGCGGTTGAGCAATTCCTCGAGCGGTTCTTTTTGTTTGGGAAGATACACGATGCGGTATTTGTCAAGACCGCAACTTTTCGCTGCATATTTTATCGCATCATCAATCCCACCCAACTCATCCACCAACCCGATCTTGACCGCATCCTTGCCGGCCCACACTCTTCCCTGGCCTATGCTGTCCACATCTGCGGTTTTCATGTTACGACCTGAAGCCACGCGCGAAATAAAAACGCTGTAAATATCTTCCACGCCTTTTTGTATAACGGTTCCTTCCTCTTCGCTTAAGGGCAAAAGCAAAGTGCCGAGGGCAGAATGCTTATTGGTGTTCACCGTGTCGATGGTTATGCCGAGTTTATTGTTCAGCGTTTTTTGGAAGCTGGGTAAAATGCCGAACACACCTATGGAACCGGTAATGGTATTCGGCTGTGCAAATATCCTGTTAGCAGCGCAGGAAATATAATAACCTCCCGAAGCCGCCACATCTCCCATCGAAACGATCACCGGTTTTATTTTTTTGGTGAGCATCACTTCACGCCATATCACATCACTCGCCAGCGCGCTCCCGCCCGGGGAATTAACACGCAATACAATGGCTTTTATGCTGGAGTCCATTCTTGCCTCGCGAATGGTCTTCGACAAACCTTCCGAGCCTATCCTGTTATCTCCACCCTCGCCACCTGCGATCTCGCCCGCAGCGTAGATCACTGCGATCCTGCCCGGCATCGCAATATAATGCCTGGTATTCACTTTCGAATATTTCCCCATTTCCACCAATTGTACCTTTTCTTTTTTAGAAAGCTTCAGTTTCTCTTTGAACATATCGAGTAACTGGTCCTTGTAGATCGTGTCATCCGCCAGTTTGTATTTCAAGCAATCCCGGGAACGCTGCACACTCATGTTGTCGGCCAGCTTGTTCAGTTCTTCCACGCTGGGCCCGCGCGAAGTGGAAATGCCTTCCAGGACATGCATCCACAAGCTTTTTACATAAGTCAAGGTCTGCAGCCTGTTGGCATCACTCATTTTGTCGAGTAAAAAAGGTTCGATCGCACTCTTGAATTTCCCGTGGCGAAAGATCTGCACATCCACATCCATTTTTTCCAGCAGGCCTTTGAAGAACATGACCTGCGCACTGAGGCCTTTGAATTCGATAAGTCCCTGGGGATTGAGATAAACTTTATCAGCAACAGAGGCGAGGTAATACGCTTTTGTGGTGTAGAGTTCGGAATAAGCATAGATGAACTTGCCTGATTTCCTGAAATCAAAAAGCGCATTGCGGATCTCTTCAACGCTGGCATAACCTGCTGTAAGGGTGGAAACTTCAAGAAAAATACCTTTGATATTCGCATCGTCCTTCGCTTTGCCGATGTTGGCGAGGATCTCATCAAGACCACTTTCACCCATGCCACCTGCCCCGAAATTTTCGAATGGGTTCTTAGGCGCGCGTTCGCTGATGGGCCCGTTGAGCGTGATGTGCAAAATGGAGTTGCTGTTCACCACCACCGGTTCTTTTTTAGGAATGAGTGAAAAGATGACGATGAGTAAAATGAAAAAGCTTACGATGATGGCAGTGAGTGAACCGAGGAAGGAGGTAAAAAAGTTTTTCATATGGATTATTGAAGCTTAAATGTTTCCTTTGCGAATGTACAAAATACCCCTGCGAATAGAAATACGTAATGAATGATGAATAAAGTGTATTTATTGTTGGGCGCCAATAAGGGAGACCGGGAGCGGAACCTTTCCCTCGCTGCCGGGTTTATAAGCGGGGAGGTGGGGGAAATTTTGCAACACTCTTCCGTATACGAAACAGCAGCCTGGGGCAAGGAGGATCAACCCGCTTTTTTAAATGAGGTGCTGTTGGTGAATACGGCCCTGGCAGCAAAAAAGGTACTGGAGAAAATATTTTCCATTGAGCACAAAATGGGCCGTGTGCGCGCTCAAAAATGGGCCCAGCGCATCATCGACATCGATATCCTTTTTTATAACCACGAAGTGATCAATGAAAAGGATCTTATCGTTCCTCATCCCTTTATTCATGAAAGAAGATTCACGCTCGTTCCTCTCGTGGAAATTGCGCCAGGCCTTGTTCACCCGGTTTTAAAAAGAACAATGCGCGAATTGCTCGATGCATGCCCGGATAAATTGGAAGTAAGAACCTTCAAACCTCTTTAAGCTCATCCTTCCTTCCCATGCGTTATAATTTCATTGCGATTGAAGGAAATATAGGGGCGGGTAAAACCACGCTCGCATCACGGCTGGCTTCTTATTATAATGCTCACCTGGTGCTGGAGGAGTTCGAGGATAACCCATTTCTTCCGAAATTTTACAGGGACCCGAAAAAATATGCACTTGCCCTGGAGCTCTCATTTATTGAAGCCCGCTTTAAGCAGGTGAGGGAAGCCCTTGCGCGTAAAGAGAAGCTGGTCATATCTGATTATTTCTTCAATAAATCGCTCATTTTCGCCAAAGCCAACCTGCAGGGAAGCGAATTGGACATTTTTACCGGCTCTTTCACTTTAATGGAATGGCAATTGCCTAAACCCGATCTTTTGGTCTTTCTCCATCCGAATACCGAAAAGCTGCAGGAAAACATCCGGGAAAGAGGCAGGAAGTATGAAATGGAGATCCCATCGGAATACCTCCAGCGCATACAGCAAGGCTACCTGGATTATTTAGAGCGGCAAAAGGAAGTGCCGGTGCTCCTCCTCGACCTTCAAAGCACCCAATACATACAATCGCTGGAGGATTTTGCCTACCTCGACCGACTGCTGAACAAGGAACATAAAACAGGGGTGACAAGGGTGGCTGTTTAAGAGCATAAATGGTTTAAAATCAATATTTCTTATAAATTTTCAAAAACTTCCGTTTTATTAAAATTTAACTATTTTTGCCCCTGTTAACCAAAACTCAAAGCAAACCCTTAGACCCGATGAAAACTAAACAACTCAAAACATTAGGATTAGCCATTGTTGCCGCTGCAGGCTTTTCGGCCTGTACCGGTTTGGGCAAAATGTATAAGAAGGCCGGCACGGTGACTTATACAGTGAAGCCCAATCCTCTCGAGGAGCATGGCGATAGCGTGATGGTTACCATTGAAGGTAAATATCCCCCTAAATATTTCGGTAAAAAAGTTGACCTCACTTTCACTCCCAAACTCAAATGGAACGGTGGCGAGAAAGATTTCAAGCCTATCACCATTGACGGTGAAAAAGTGAAAGATCCTAAGGGTAAAACGATAAATTATAAAGAAGGCGGTTCATTCTCTTACACCGATAAGGTGGCGTACATGCCCGGCATGGACGATCACAGCCAGCTTTATGTTGAAGCAAAGGGCCAGGTGAAAAAGAAAGTGAAACAGATGCCTGAAATGAAAATTGCTGATGGAGTGATCATCACTCCCATGCTGGTGAAGAGCGATGAGATGCCGATCATGGGCAAAGACAAATTCGTGAAAGTGGTTCCCATGACCCTCGAAACACAGATCTTCTTCGTGATCAGCCAATCTACTGTTCGTCCTTCAGAGATGAACAGTGACGAGATGAAGAACCTGAAGAAATTCATCGAGAATGGCATGACGAACCAGTTCATCCAGATCAAGAACATGAGCGTATCGGCTTATGCTTCTCCTGATGGTGAGACCCAATTCAACGCCAACCTCGCTGAGGACCGCGCAAAATCTTCTATCAACTACTTCATGAAAACCATGATGAAAGAGAAGAAGACCAAATTCGATGCAGGTCAGCAGGAATCGTTCTACAGTACTACAACTACTGCTGAGGACTGGGCAGGCTTTGAAAAACTCGTGAAAGAGTCGACTGACCCGAAAGTGGTTGCCGACCGCGATGTGATCCTCGGTGTATTGAAAATGTATCCTGATCTTGAAGTTCGCGAAAAGGAGATCAAGAACCTTTCTAAAACATATACCCACCTTGCCGATAAGATCCTTCCCAAATTGAGAAGGTCGGTGAACACACTGAACTACGACAAAAAGAGCCGTACGGATGATATGATCAAGACCATGATGATCTCTTCACCGGACAGCCTTTCTGTAGAGGAGTTCTTGTATGGTGCTAATCTTGTCAACGACCTTAACACCAAGGTGACCGTTTACAAAAATGCAGAGCAGCGTTATGCAGGTGATTGGAGAACTTCCAACAACCTCGGTTGCGTATACCTCATGCAGAATAAACTCAATGAGGCCAAGATGGAGTTCGACAAGGCCAATAAAATTTCTGCGAACAATCCCATTGTGCTCAACAACCTCGGTATCTGTGCCCGCTGGAGCGGTGACCGCAAGGCTGCTGCTGATTACTACAAGCAGGCTAACGGGGCCGGACCCGAAGTAATGTACAACCAGGGTATACTCGATATCATGAGTGGAAATTACCCAAGTGCTGTGACCAACTTCGGCAGCTACAAAACGTTTAATTCAGCTCTTGCAATGGTACTCAGCGGCAACACCGATGGTGCTATGCAAACGCTGGATGCTTCCAAAGAAAAGGATGATGCGCTTTCCTATTATCTCCGCGCGATCATCGGTGCACGTACCGGCAAAACCGATATGATGATCACCAACCTGAAGATGGCGATCCAGAAAGACGCTTCTTTGAAAGAAAAAGCAAAGAAGGACATGGAGTTCTTTAAGTATAAGGACAACGCTGACCTCAAAGCAATCATCGGCTAAGCGTTAGCGGGTTTTGGTAAAAAAGGCCCTTCCGTGCAAACGGGAGGGCCTTTTGCTTTAAGATTAAAAAGCCAATGGAATAAATGAATGCCGCATTTGTATAGACGAATCTTGTGGTACCCGAAAATTCCGTTATATTTGTATATCCTATTTTCTTATTCCTTGAAACACATCCCGGCAATATTTTTTGCGATCATTACCTGCTTCGCTTTTTCGCTCCCCCATGCTGTGAATGTTCATGGTGGTGGAGGGGACACCGGCATCGACACCTTGCTGAAGGATAAAACGAAAAAGGAATACCTGGAGATGCGTGGGATCGTGATGCAGAGTAAGCGTACTGAAAAAGGGGAGGGGAAATTGCTGGACAGTGCGATGGTTACTATTTACGATGGACTGCATAAACCCCTTGTAATATTCAGGACCAATAAAAAAGGAAAGTGTGATTTTCGACTGCCGCTCAACCAGAAGTACACCATTGAGGTTACACGCACAGGATTTGTGACCAAATTCCTAGAGGTAAATACAAAGGTGCCCGATGATAAGAAGGCGGCTTATATTTTTCCTTTTTCCATCGATATTTTTGAAGCGGTTAAGGGATTGGATGTTTCCGTTTTAAAAAAGCCTATCGCGAAAGTGAATTATTCCTTCTCGCAGGACCACTTCAGTTACGATTTCACTTACACCGACCGCATCAACAACGAGCTCAAAAAGATGTATAAGAATTATTATTTCCTGCAAACGGTAGAGAATGAAGTGGGCGCAGATACCCTAAGCCAGAAAACGCCAGGGGATACCCTTCACAAGCCCCCGCACAAAAAGTAGTTCCCTGTCACCTGAGTTTTACCGAAGAGAATAATTGCCAGCACACGATGCCGGCACTCACGGCAATGTTGAGCGAATGCTTGGTGCCCGCCTGCGGTATCTCCACTGCGCCATCACATTTATCGATCACTTCCTGTTCCACTCCTTTCACCTCGTTCCCGAAGATCACGGCCAGAGCAGTGTCTTTGCCCATGGTCAATTCATCCAATTGCAAGGCATTTTCCGTTTGCTCAACCGCAAGGATGCGAACCCCCTTTTTTTTCAATTCTTCCACGGCTTCAATGGTGCGTGAAAAATATCTCCAACTCACACTTTCGGTGGCGCCCAATGCAGTTTTGGCGATCTCGCGGTCGGGAGGCTTACCGGTAATGCCGCAGAGGTAAAGTTCCCGCACACGAAATGCATCGCAGGTGCGGAAAACCGAGCCCACGTTTAAAAGACTGCGTACGTTATCCAGCACCACCACTACCGGTAATTTTTCCGCTTTGTGAAACTCCGATGGGGTGAGACGTTCCAACTCTTCGTTCTTCAATTTTCGCATAATTAACAAAGGTAACGTTATGTTAAAAACTTTGAAGGAAAGGCTCAAGGCTACTTTGTATTTTTATTGCCTATGGCGAAGAACCGGGCGGCAATAAAAAGCGCGAAGGCGGAGGTGGAAACACCCTTGATGCAGCAATACTATGCCATCAAGGCGAAGTACCCGGATGCTTTATTGCTTTTCCGCGTGGGCGATTTTTACGAAACCTTTGGGGAAGATGCCGTAAAGACCTCTGCCATACTCGGCATTGTGTTAACGCGCAGGGCCAACGGCTCGGCCGCATTCATAGAACTCGCGGGCTTCCCTCATCATTCACTTGATTCCTATTTACCCAGGCTGGTGCGGGCGGGACAACGTGTGGCTATCTGCGATCAGCTCGAAGACCCGAAACTCGCAAAGAAGATCGTGAAGCGCGGTGTAACGGAGTTGGTCACCCCGGGTGTTACTTATAACGATAAAGTGCTTGATCATCGCTCCAATAATTTTTTGGCGAGCGTTTATTTGTCGGAGAATAATGCCGGTGTTTCCTTCCTCGATGTGTCAACGGGTGAGTTTCTTACCGCGCAGGGAACGGTGCAGCATATCGATAAACTTTTGCAAAGCTTCCGTCCCAGTGAAGTGCTGTTCCAGAAAAGTAAAAAGAAATTGTTCCTCGAATTTTTCGGGGAAGGTTTTTATACCTACGGTCTCGAAGACTGGGTGTTCCAGCCCGAATTCGGACGTGAAGCGCTGCTTAAGCATTTCGGCACTTCAACGTTAAAAGGTTTCGGCATTGACGAGATGGAGCTCGGGATCATTGCTTCGGGAGCTGCATTACATTACCTCGCGGATACGCAACACGACAAGGTGCAGCACATCAGCGTGATCTCGCGTATTGAAGAAGAACGTTACGTATGGCTCGATCGCTTTACCATGCGTAACCTGGAGCTGTTCGGTTCCCATAATGAGAATGCGCGTACGCTCATCGACATCATGGATGAAACGGTATCGCCCATGGGATCGCGCATGCTGAGGAGGTGGATCGCTTTACCTTTAAAGGACAAACAGCCTATTGATGAGCGGTTGGACGGTGTGGCACATTTTATTGAGAACAAAGAAACTGCCGACAGGATCATCTCTTTCCTGGAACAGGCCGGTGACCTGGAACGTGTTATTTCCAAAGTGGCTACCGGGCGCATTTCGCCTAAAGAGGTAGTGCAGCTGAAACGCGCGCTGTCGGTGATCGATCCGGTTCGTGCCGAACTCGAGCGCTCTCTTAACCCGGTTCTCGTTAAAATGGCTGCCGAATTTGATCCCTGCCAAAGCGTGATCGAGCGTATTGAAAAGGAAGTACAGCCTGATCCGCCTTTTCTTATTGCTAAAGGAAATGTGATGGCCCAGGGCGTGAATGCCCAACTGGATGAATTGCGGATGATCGCATTCTCGGGAAAAGATTATTTGTTGCAGGTGCAGCAGCGTGAGAGCGAGCGCACCGGCATTCCTTCCCTCAAAGTTGCCTTCAATAACGTGTTCGGTTATTACCTCGAAGTGACCAACGCGCATAAGGATAAAGTTCCGCCCGATTGGATGCGTAAGCAAACCCTCACCAATGCCGAGCGCTACATCACCCCCGAACTCAAAGAATACGAGGAGAAGATCCTGGGCGCTGAGGAAAAGATACAGGCACTCGAAGCGCGATTGTTCGCAGAGCTTGTGACCTGGCTCATGCAGTTCATCGTGCCCGTTCAGCGAAATGCCGCACTTCTTGCCAAACTCGATTGCCTGCTTTCGCTCGCCACCACCGCGGTGAAAAATAATTACGTGCGACCGCATGTCAACGAAGGTAAAGCCATCGATATAAAAGAGGGCCGCCACCCGGTGATCGAAAAAATGCTGCCGCCCGGTGAAGAATATATTTCCAATGATGTTTACCTCGATAATGAACAGCAGCAGGTGATCATCATTACCGGCCCCAATATGGCGGGTAAGTCCGCATTACTGCGCCAAACGGCACTTATCGTATTGCTGGCGCAATGCGGAAGTTTTGTCCCGGCCCGTCATGCGAACATCGGGCTCGTGGATAAGATCTTTACACGCGTTGGAGCTTCCGATAATCTCTCTTCAGGCGAATCCACTTTCATGGTGGAGATGAATGAAACGGCCAGCATCCTGAACAATGTTTCCGACCGCAGCCTTATCCTGCTCGATGAGATAGGCCGGGGCACCAGCACTTACGATGGGATCTCTATCGCCTGGGCCATTGTTGAATATTTGCATGAGCATACCAGCGCACGGGCCAAAACGCTTTTCGCCACGCATTACCACGAGCTCAATGAACTCGAGCAAACCATGCACCGCGTTAAGAATTACAATGTGTCGGTAAAGGAAGTGGGAAATAAAGTGATCTTCTTGCGCAAGCTGGTGCGCGGGGGAAGCGAGCACAGCTTCGGTATCCACGTGGCTAAAATGGCAGGGATGCCCGTTCGGGTGCTCAACCGGGCCAACGAGATCCTCAAACAACTGGAAAGCGAAAGAAGCAAGGGCGGCCCGGTTAACATCAAAGGGAACGATGACCTTCAGCTCAGCTTTTTCCAGCTCAACGACCCGGTGCTCGAGCAGCTTATAGAAGCGATCCAGCGCACCGATATCAACTCCCTCACACCCGTGGAGGCGCTCATGAAACTGAACGAGATCAAGAAGATACTCGGGAAATAATACTTACGCTACCATCTCCCTGCATTTTTCCGAACATTTCCTGCACGCCTCTGCGCAATGTCGGCAATGATCCGGCTCGTGTTTTGAACATTCGCTTGCACAGGCTTCACAAACATCAGCGCAGAAGACACGCACTTGTTTTGCATAGTGTTCGCTCCTGGCCATAAAGTGTGCGGCCAGGCGGCATACTTCTGCGCATAGCATGTCCAGCTCTATGCATTTCGTCATTTCTTTAACGTTCTCCTCGCGCAGGCAGGAAGCTGCGCAATTGTCGCAGGCGTTCGCGCATTCATAACATACCTCGATGCAGGATTGAAATTTATTTTCTTTCATGTGCTGTGGAATATAAGTTCATACAAGCTACTCAATACGGATGCCTGTTTTAAAGCACGGCAAAGTGGCCCGCGCGAAACGAAGTTGGAGAAGTTATTCCCCGTTTGCACCGAGATACGTACAGGATTCGCTCGGAAGAACCGGGGGCATAATAATTGACCGACCTGTTTTATGAGTGCACCCGAAAATATCACCCGAAAGATCATTAAAGCCCATCTGCTCGAGGGAGAAATGGTTCCCGGGAAAGAGATCGGTATCCGCATCGATCAAACACTTACGCAGGATGCAACGGGTACCATGGTGATGTTGGAATTGGAAGCGATGCGGATAAAGCGCGCAAGAACGGAACTCTCCATCCAGTATGTGGACCATAACGTGCTCGAGACAGATTTCAGGAATGCCGAGGATCATGAATTCCTGTTAAGCGCTGCAGAGCGTTTCGGCATCTGGTATAGTCGTGCGGGCAATGGCATCAGCCATCCCTTGCACATTCATCGTTTTGCGGTGCCGGGGAAAACACTGCTCGGTTCCGATAGCCATACTCCTTCTTCGGGAGGCTTAGGCATGTTGGCCATTGGCACCGGGGGGATTGACGTGGCATTGGCAATAAGCGGTCTTCCTTATCATGTTCAAATGCCAGGCGTTTATGGTGTTGAGTTGAAAGGTAAGCTGCCGCAATGGGTGAGCGCAAAAGATGTGATATTGGAAATGCTGCGAAGGCTGGGCGTGCGGGGTGGGCAGGGATTTGTTTTCGAATACTTCGGAGAAGGCTTGCGCTCGTTGAGTGTTATGGACCGCATGGTGATCGCAAACATGGGTACCGAACTCGGTGCTACCTCAACTGTATTTCCTTCGGATGAAGAAGCGCTGCGCTTTTTGAAGGCGCAGGAAAGGGAAAAAGATTGGGTGGAACTGAAGGCAGATGAAGGGGCAGAATATGATGAAAGGATGAGCCTCGATCTTACAAAACTTGTTCCGCTTATTGCCCTGCCGCATAGCCCGGGAAATGTTGTAACAGTAAAAGAAGTGGCCGGGAAAAAAATACACCAGGTGGTCATCGGTTCATCGGCCAATCCCGGTTTGCGCGACTATACCGTGGTGAGCGAAATTGTAAAAGGGAGATTTTGCCCGCCATGGGTATCATTCGATATTAATCCTGCCACGAGACAGGTGATCGAGAACCTTGCGGAGTATCACGGGTTGGTGGATCTTGTGCGGGCGGGCGCTCGTTTTCACCAGGTGGGATGCCTGGGCTGTATCGGAATGGGACAGGCTCCCGGAAGCGGGAAAATTAGTTTACGTACAATGCCAAGGAATTTTCCCGGTCGCTCCGGTACGCTCGATGACCAGGTGTATCTCTGCAGTCCCGAAACTGCGGCAGCTTCCGCACTTACGGGGAAGATCACCGATCCCCGCGACCTTGAGGACCTCTTTGGAATAAAGTACCCGGTATACGAGCATCCCCGCAAGGAGATCATCAATATTCCAATGCTATTTGCCCCGCTGGAGCATAACACCGATATTCAGCTGGTGAAAGGGAAAAACATTAAAGCCCTTCCAAAATTCGGCAGTTTCCCCGAACAGTTTAAGGCGCCTGTTATCCTTAAGTGCGGGGACGACATCAGTACGGATGAGATCCTTAGCGGGGGAGATAAAGTTCTCCCACTCCGGAGTAATATACCCGCCATCAGTAAATGGGCTTACCACCAGCTCGACAACGGGTTTTATGAAAAGGCGGAAAAGGCGAAAAAAGAATTCGGGGGGCATATTATCGTAGCCGGTTCAAATTATGCGCAGGGTTCATCCCGCGAACATGCGGCCCTTGCCCCTAAATATCTCGGGCAGCTTGCCGTACTGGCGAAAGGTTACGCCCGTATAGGCTGGCAAAACCTGGTCAATTTCGGTATACTCCCGCTTCAATTTGCCAATAAAAGCGACTATGACAAGGTGGAAGCGGGCCATGTTTTGTCAATGGAGAATATTAATGCAGCATCCCTGGCAAAAAATGAACTTAGCATCGGGAACGTGACCACGGGTGATGCCATCCCGGTGATGCATTCCTTATCGGGAAGGCAACTGGAAATACTGCTTTCGGGCGGGCTGATCAACCATTACCTCGAAAAATCCGGCACTCATTAATTTTTTGCAGTCTCGAAAAAAAACTTAGTTTTGCATCCCGTTTTCAATGTAAGCGGAAGTAGCTCAGTTGGTAGAGCGTAACCTTGCCAAGGTTAAGGTCGCGAGTTCGAGACTCGTCTTCCGCTCAGTAAGGTGCTAATCGTTAAAAGTTAATCGTTAAGAGGGATCACCATTTAACCTTTAACCTTTAACGATTAACTTTTTCTGCCTGGGTGGTGGAACTGGTAGACACGCAGGACTTAAAATCCTGTGACTCTAAAAAGTCGTACGGGTTCAAGTCCCGTCCCGGGTACTTATGAATGAAAAGTCAAAGCAAAGCTTTGACTTTTTTGTTTTGAAAGGGCATTAAGGCTTGTTTTTAGGGCCCCGGGAAAAATAAAGGCCGCTATCCCTCATTTTTTACAGAAAAAATTTGCGAAACCGTTTGGTTGCGTATATATTTGCAACCGATTGGTTTCGTAAATAAAAATTGAACAAGATGAGACGGGATGTTTTCCAAGCCATTGCTGATCCTACAAGACGTGCGATCATTGCCTTGATCGCATTGCATGCCATGACGCCCAATGCGATCGCTGATAATTTTAAAACCACGCGTCAATCTGTTTCCAAGCACCTTCGCATACTCACAGAATGCGAATTGGTAAGGCAGGAGCAGCAGGGCAGGGAAATCTATTATTCACTTAAAATTGAAAAAATGAAAGAGGTTGATAAATGGATAGGCCAGTTCAGGAAGATCTGGGAAACCCGCTTCGATCAACTCGATAAAGTATTATCCACAATTAAAAAACATAAAAAATGAAAAACAACTTACTATTTGATTTTACCGTTGACAAAACAAAGAAAACGGTGTTCGTGAACAGGGAATTTGATGCCGGCCTTTCGCTGGTTTGGGATGCTTTTACCAAACAGGAGATACTTGATCAATGGTGGGCGCCCAAGCCCTGGGAGTCAAAAACAAAATACATGGATTTTAAGGTGGGTGGAAAAAGATTTTATGCCATGGTTGGTCCCGAAGGACAAGAGCATTGGTCGG
>DATDFI010000422.1:0-2865 GCA_036522695.1 Bacteroidia bacterium
CTGCTGTGGCGATCCAGCAAAAAGTGATCTCGCGTAACCCGCGTTCCACGGTGGGCACTTCCACCGAGATATATGATTACCTGAAACTTCTTTTCGCGCGTATCGGCAAAACGTTCTCTCCTGTTTCAGGCGGGCAGGTAAAGCGGCACAGCGTGGGCGATGTGGTGAATTACATCCATTCCCTTCCGGAAGGAACGCTACTGCTCATCCTGGCCCCTTTAAAATTAAAAGAAGGCCGCGGCCTTCGCGAGCAGCTCTCCCTCCTGTTGCAGCAGGGTTTCTCCCGCGTGCAGGTGAATGGAGAAGTGAAAAAGATCGAAGAGATGGCAGATGAGAAAAATGCGGGTAAAAGCAAAACTTCAAAAAAAGAAGAGCCGGAAAATATTTTCATCGTGATCGATCGTGTAAGCGTGAATAAGGAAGATGAGGATAACCAGAACCGCCTGGCCGACTCGGTGCAGACCGCATTTTACGAGGGAGAAGGAGAAATGATGGTGGAGCAGGCTGATGCGAAAAAAAATAAAGTTCAAACCTTCAGCAACCGGTTCGAGCTCGATGGCATCCTGTTCGAAGAACCTTCGGTGCATTTTTTCAGCTTCAACAACCCCCTGGGCGCGTGCAGGAATTGCGAGGGCTTTGGCAACGTGATCGGCATAGACCCCGACCTGGTGATCCCGAATAAAGGTTTATCTGTTTACGAAGATGCGATAGCCTGTTGGCGGGGAGAAGGTTCAATGGGCGAATGGAGGCAAAAGCTTGTGCACAATGCACACAAGTTCGATTTTCCGGTGCACAGGCCCATCAGCGACCTTTCAAAAAAAGAATACAAATTACTCTGGAGCGGGAATGAATATTTCCGCGGCCTCGATGATTTCTTCAAAATGCTCGAGGCAAATACCTATAAGATCCAGTATCGTGTGATGCTGTCGCGCTACCGCGGCAAAACAACCTGTCCCGATTGTAAAGGCACACGCCTCCGCAAAGATGCATCGTACGTGAAGATCGCGGGCAGGTCCATCAGCGATATCGTGCTGATGCCGGTAAAAGAAGCGCTTCCTTTTTTCCGTGAACTGAAGCTCGACAAACACGAGCAGCAGGTGGCAAAACGTTTGCTCATCGAGATCACCAACCGCCTGCAGTATCTTGACGATGTAGGTCTCGGTTATCTCACCATGAACCGCCTTTCCAACACTTTATCGGGCGGTGAATCGCAGCGCATCAATCTTGCGACAGCGCTCGGGAGCAGCCTTGTCGGCTCAATGTATATCCTGGATGAGCCAAGTATAGGTTTGCATCCGCGCGATACGCAAAGACTCATTGGCGTTTTGCAGGCACTGAAAAAGATAGGTAACACCGTGATCGTGGTGGAACACGATGAAGAGATCATGCGCGCGTCCGACCGGCTCATTGATATCGGCCCGGGCGCAGGAACACTTGGAGGTAATGTGGTCTTTGAAGGTGATCACGATGATATTTTAAAAGAAGAAAAAAGCCTGACCGCACTTTACCTTACCGGGAAAGAAAAAATAGAAGTGCCGGCCAAACGAAGAAAATGGAAAGAGTTCATTGAGGTGAAAGGTGCGCGGGAGAATAACCTCAAAAATATAGATGTAAAGTTCCCGCTCCATGCACTTACGGTGGTTACGGGTGTGAGTGGTTCAGGAAAAACTTCATTGGTAAAACGCATCCTCTTCCCTGCCCTCAAAAAGATCCATGGCGGGTATGGAGAGCAAACCGGGGCTTTTGACAAACTCAGCGGCAGCGTGGAGGCCGTGAGCGCGGTTGAGTTCGTAGATCAGAATCCTATTGGTAAATCATCCAGGTCGAACCCGGTTACCTACGTAAAAGCATACGATGAGATCCGTACCTTATTTTCCGAACAGCAGCTTTCGAAGCTTCGCGGGTACAAACCTTCCGCTTTTTCTTTCAATGTGGATGGCGGCAGGTGCGAAGTATGCGAAGGCGAAGGCGAGGTGACCATCGAGATGCAGTTCATGGCCGATGTGCACCTGGTGTGCGATTCCTGTAATGGGAAGCGTTTTAAGTCGGACGTGCTGGAGATCACCTTCAACGAAAAAAATATTGCCGACATACTCGAGATGACGGTAGATGATGCTGTGGAATTTTTCAAACCCTTTAAAGACGATGAGCCATTTACCGCTTTGCGCAAGCGCATCGTTGAAAAGCTAAGACCCCTCCAGGAAGTGGGATTGGGCTATGTGCACCTCGGCCAATCCTCGAGTACGCTAAGCGGTGGCGAAGCGCAACGCATCAAGCTCGCCTCTTTCATCGGCATGGGAAAAGAATCCTCCCCTATTCTTTTCATTTTCGATGAACCTACTACAGGGCTTCATTTCCATGATATCAAAAAACTTTTGCACGCTTTTAACGCACTCATTGAGCAAGGACATTCCATCGTGATCATCGAGCACAACCCCGAGATCATCAAATGTGCCGATCACGTGATAGACCTGGGCCCTGAAGGCGGAGATGAAGGCGGTAATGTTGTATTTGAAGGAACTCCCGAGGGATTGCTCAACTGCAAAGCCAGTTACACCGGGAAGTTTTTGAAGGGGAAGTTGTGATCTTCCCATAGCTTCATCTTTTAATTCTTTTTAATAGGAGGTGTTGGATTAGAGATCCCCTTCAGCTTCCTGAATTTCCAGGCCACCCCCACGCGCAAACCATACGCCAAAAAACTCCCGTAATGATCGTCACGGGGATGCGCGGTGAAAAAATATGGAGTGGCCAGTAACTCCCAGGCAGGAGAAAAAGAATACGCGAAAGGAATTTCCAAACCTATGTTTCGCAGCGAACCTGAATTGATGGTCCCGTAGGTCCAATACGCCTGTGCGGTGGAATCAT
>DATDFI010000423.1:0-4866 GCA_036522695.1 Bacteroidia bacterium
AGGGGGATTTTTTATTTCCCCTGATTTCTGAAAATAGCATACCCGAAATCCATGAAAGCAAATACGCCTTGTTTCCTTTTTTTTACTATCCTTGAGGCATCATGAGGGACACACCATTATTCAAGCACGGTATTTACCTGTTTCTTGTATTTGTTTTCCCCATCCTGGTTCACGGACAAAATAAAACGATCGACTCCCTGCAGGATCTTTTGAAGATAAAACGGGAAGACACCAATTATGTGAATACACTCAATAATCTCTCCTGGGCGCTCAGGCGCACGCAAACCGACACTGCGATCGTTCTTTCCACCCAGGCTTCATCCCTCGCGAAAAAATTAAAATTCGAGATCGGCTTCGGGCGTTCCGAACAGCTGCTCGGCACTTATTACTACATGGTGGGTGAATATCCCACCGCGCTCGATCACATGAACCGCTCACTCGGGGTCTGGCAAAGACTGATCACCGATACGATTTATAAAGAACGATTGAATTATGTTTCGCTGGCTGAATGTCAAACACTCGGCAACATCGGGGCGGCCTACAAGATCATGGGTGATTATACCAATGCCATTAAATACGACCTGCTCGCCCTTAAATCGGCCGAGGATCATGGATTTAAAAAGAATGTTGCTGTGAACCTTGGAAATTTAGGCTCTGTTTACGTGGAGACAGGCGATCATGCAAAGGCCCTGGACTTCTTCAATCGCTCACTGGCGCTCAAAAATAAGCTGGGTGATAAGGAAGGGGCCACCATCACATTGACGAACATCGGTGGTTTATACCTCGATGAAAAAAAATACGATAAGGCCCTTGAATATTATCTTAAGGTAAAGAATGATTTTGAGGCGATGGGCATGGAAAGCCAGGTGGCGAACTCACTTGGCAACATTGGCCTGGTTTACCACGAAATGGGTAAGTACGATGAGGCCCTGAAATATTACCAGATGGCATTGGGGCAGAATGAAAAGATGGGGAACAAGGCAGGTATGGAGATCGATTATGGAAATATCGGGTCCATGTACCTCGTGCAGGCGCGCGTAAAAGAAGCGGCTCCTTATCTTCACAAAGCCCTGGCCCTGGCCCTCGAGATAGGTGACCGTGACGGCTGCAAAGATTGGTATCAAAGTCTCGCCTCACTCGATAGTTTGAATGGTGATTTCAGGTCGGCCTTCGAGAATTATAAAAAGTACACGCAATACCGCGACAGCCTCAAGAACGAGGAGGGAGTGAAAAAACAAACCCAGCTCGAGATGCAATTCGAGTTCGGTAAAAAGCAATCGGCTGACAGCGTGCGGGTGGCAGAGGAGAAAAAAGTGGCGGCAGCCGAGTTGCGGAGCGAAAAGAATAAACGGTACAGTTTGTACGGTGGCCTGGCATTGGTGATCGTGTTCGCGGGATTCATGTTCAATCGCTTTAGGGTGACGCAAAAGCAAAAGCGGGTGATCGAGGCGCAAAAGGTCATTGTGGAGCAGCAGAAATCACTGGTGGAAGAAAAAAATAAAGACATTCTCGACAGCATTCATTACGCAAGCCGCATACAGCGCTCCATGATGCCCAGCGAAAAATACATCGCTTCGGCTCTCAAAAGATCATCCAGGTCCTGACCCACTCGGCATAGGCTGGCAACTTTAGAGTGAAATGCCTTGTCTTGTAATAAAGATCAGCAATGTGTGCCCTCTTGCAAAGCAGCCCGCTTTTATTATCTTTGTTTTCGGCCCGATCTTAAACAGAACCATGCGCTCCAATCCCCTCCGCACGCTCACGATGTTTTCGTTTTTGCTTGCTGCTGCTCACCCGGTAAAAGCTCAATCCTATTTCCCCGGTCTTAGTGCCGGCCTTAACCCGAATACACAGGTTCAAAATGGAGAAGAAAAAGAGAAGTTGTCGGATCCCAAAACGTGGACCGAAATAGAATCGGAACGGAAACTGTTCTCGAGTACGTATAAAACTCCCGAAGGCCAAACCGTAATAAGCTACAGCTCGCGTCCACTCAACTATTATGACGATAGCGGGAGGCTGGTTCCTATCGATCCTTCACTCGCTCCTGATAAAAACGGAGGTTATTCGGCAACGCATCAGCCCTTTCCTACATTTTTGCAGCCCGATGGAAGCGCAACGGTTTCTCTTGGCAAAGCCGGGCTTTTTCATTTCGGAATGGATCCCAAAGTGAACGGGCAGTATGGTAAAAATGAAATGCAGCGTAAAGGCAACGAGATATTTTTCCCGAACGTAAGCAATGGCGTGGATAAGCAATTCCTTTTTTATGAAAATGCCATCAAGTACAATTACATCGTAAAGCAAGCGCAGGCTTCAAACGACCAGTGGCTGCATTTTACCGAGAAGATCGAATTTCCTGTTGGCTGCAAACTGCTTCCCGACAAAACGCATGGCCGCGAAGAGCAGAACGCATGGTGCGGGGATCTTAATCTGGTTTCTTCCTCCGGGGAAGTTGTTTCACGCATGCTGGCGCCCGTTTGTTACGATGCCAATAAAAATTTCACTATCGCATCTTATATTGTAAGAGAAGAAAATGGAGAACATGTCCTGGAGATACGTGTCCCGCTTTCCTGGATCAATGATCCTTCACGCACATTTCCCATCACTGTTGATCCGCTCGTGATCGGTCCCACCTCACTTTGGATAAATGGTTTCATGCCTTCCTGCATCATGCCTTCATACAATGCCGATAGCATACAGGTCACCATTCCCGCGCAGATCACCGTCACCAACCTGTACGTGACATCCAGTTTTTATGCCGATCCATTCACTCCTGCCGTGATGAGCCAGGGTGCGATGTACTTCAGCACCAATTGCGGGCAAACCCAAAATTTTACTGTCCCCAATCCTACGGGTAACACACCCGGCACCGCTTACCTCGACAGCTTCGATCTTCATACTCCTCTCATGTGCTGCTACCCGCAATCCTGCTCGCAGCAATCGTTCTGGCTCGTGATGAATCTCGGCCGCACCGGGCCCTCCACAGGTTGTAACACCACTTACATTCGTTACGATCCTACTACCACGCTCTGGCCTTTCAAAGCAATGGTGGTGGGCCGCACTGTAGAAGCATTCAGTAATCAATGGCTGGTACCCAATACGCCCATCTGTTCGAACAATTGTACCATTACCGGGAAAATTTTTGTGCGTTACGGTGTTCCACCTTATACCATGACCCATCCCTGGGCACCCGGAACGGTGGTGCAGGGAACTCCGAATGGTTGCAATACCGGTGCGGTCATTTACACGTTCACACTCACCATTCCCAACTGCCCGGTGTTTTGCGGCAATGCCACAACGTTAACGGTGCCTCCACCAACAGTCACGGATGCCTGCGGTAATACTGTTTCCGGTTTGCCATCGCGAACGGTGCCTATAAAAAAAGCGCCTGATGTTACGGCATTGCCAACTGCGTTAACGGTTTGTTCGGGCGACCAGGCGAGCATCAATCTTTCTTCCTGCATCGCCAACGATACAATACTTTGGTACGGCAACAGTATTACCGGTACCGGGAATATTTCGGACCTGGAGGTGAACGGTGGGACTGCGGCCAGCACGGTGAATTATTATGCGTATGCAACTTCCAACGGTTGTTATTCCGATACCATCACCGTCCCTGTTATTGTTGATCCGCTCCCCGGTGGAGACTTCAGTCACACTCCTGATCCGGGCATCATTAACATCCCGATCAACTTCGCGGATGTTTCAACTATTTATGCAGGCACATCGGTGAGCTGGACCTGGGATTTCGGTGATAATTCCGGCTCATCGCAGCAAAATCCTGCGCACACCTTCTCAACACCCGGCACTTATAATGTATGTATGATCGTTACTACCGATCACGGCTGCCAGGACACTATTTGTAAGGAGATCACGGTGATCCCTGCCGATGTTATACCTCCTAACGTTGTTACACCCAATGGTGACGGACTTAACGATCTTTTAAAATTCAAGTACCTGGAATTTTACCCGGGCAACCAGTTGGATGTTTACGATCGCTGGGGCGCGCTGGTGTATGAAAAATCTTCCTACGCCAATGACCTTAACGCGTCAAAATATTCGGATGGCACTTATTATTATGTGCTCAAGGTGACGGATACCGGGAAAACGTATAAAGGGTTTTTTGAGATACTGAAGTAGCAAAGATCTTAAAGGTCAATAGTTAGGAAAGAGGGATCTTTCGTACGAAAAGTAGAGACGCAAAGCGTTGCGTTTTTTTGGATCGATCATCGCCTCTGCACCTTTTTATATTTTGTCCGGCTTTTCATTCCAAGTCCGCGCCATCACACCCACGAATGTCACCCTGGGGCCCGGGAAGGGTGTTCCGGTATCATAAAATAAATTAGAACAATTATTTTTCCATGCCGCCTTTGGCGGGCTTTCCATTTCAATCCGGGCTGGGAATAATGCAGCAGCCTTGTCGGAACCGCATCCAAAAAAAGGGGAATTAAGGTGTCACTACACCAGCATTTGGGATCGTATTGTAGGCGAATTTTTTAAGTGTGAGGTGGCAGGCGGGAGGCAAAGGTGAAAAATCGATCTTCCAGTCCACCAGTATCCAGCCATAATAATAATTGTTGTTCTTGTACAATTTTATACCAATGTATTTGGAGTTGGCGTCATAATAATAACCGCCCGTCCCAATGCATTGCGGTGGGTAACTCTGGGCATCGCCCAAAATGCAGTAAGTATTCCAGTTCAAGGAATTGGCGTCAAATGTATAGCCCGAACCGGGCATGGTCTTCCATTGTGCCGGCAGATCGAGTACGCGGTTGTTGGGCGTATTGGTATTCAGGGTAAAAGAATAGATCTGCTGGGTCCCGTGTACGCATTGCACCGTGGAAGAGTAAGCATCAATAAAAAAGTCAG
>DATDFI010000424.1:0-2728 GCA_036522695.1 Bacteroidia bacterium
CCCGTTTTACGTTACCCGTGGGCTTACCTTTCACTATTTCCTCTTCACGCGACTCCAATAATTCGAACGGAAAGGATACCATTGCCAAAAAGATCATCAAAGGACAAACGCCCTCGCGCAAAAAAGTTTACCAACTGAATATCGGGGAAGATGATGCTACTACCTGGCGCCAGACCGATGAAGCATTTCGCCAGGCACAGGACATGAATGCGGATTTCATCCTCGTTCGCGTGGAAGAAGATCATGCCTATAATACAGTGAACAAGATCAAATCACACCTCTTTCACTATAAAACACCGGTACTGCTTTGTGTAGAGAATAAAAATACTTCCGTGAATTCCATCATCCCTCTCAATAAAGATACCCTTTCCCATATCTCCTCCCTGCTCCACACCGCCCGCCACAGTGCCGACCCGCAAAAAGAAAATGAAAAGGAAAACGAAAGGGCCGTGACCACCTACATGCTCGAAAAAAATTCCACGCTCGACCCGGGCACTTTTATCCCGGTAAAAAATCAAAATTCCACTTCCAGTGTGAACGAAGTGCTGGCACAGGCCGGCATCAGCAATTACGACCTCATTGATTACAAACCAACCGCCATGGGTAAACTCATCGACCTGTTGGTGGATCCCGCCATCACCCTGCTGCTCGCGATCCTGATGGTTATGGGTATTTATTTTCAGCTTCGCTCGATAGGCAGCGGTCTTCCTTTATTTGCTGCTGTGTCGGCCGGTTTGCTTTTTTTCGCAGGACATGCATTCGAGGGGCAGGCCCGGAGTTGGGAGATCGCGCTTTTCATAACAGGTTTGCTCCTTGTTGCTCTTGATGTTTACCTGTTTCACCAGAAACCCTGGCTCTCTGCATTAGGAATACCGGTGATGGCGGCCTCGCTTTCCCTTTGTGTATGTGATGATGAACTGCTTTTGAACGGGCCGGATCTTTACACGGTCCTCGAACTGAATGCCGCAGTGTTACTTGGTATTCTTTTCTCTGTTCGCATAGAACGGATGATGCTGGGACGCCTGCTTCGCTCCTCTTACGAAGAAAAAGCTTTACCTGTTCCGCCTCCCGGGCTTTTTAAGGGGGCCGTTTCGTCCTGATCCTTTTTGTGAAAGACATTTTCGCGCTTATAAAAAGATACAAGGGCTATTTCCCGGCCGACTACTGGGCTTTTCTCGCCTTTATCCTTTTGTTCGGGATACTTTGCCTTGTATTCCTCTGATCCTGATAATCCTAAAATCGGGTAAAAACTGATCTTCATCATACGCATTAAATTGCCATGAGTTAATTTTGTTCTTTATATAATGTTCCGGCCTAAACTTCTTTCCACTCTTAAGGGCTACACACGTCAACAGTTTTTTGCCGACCTGATTGCGGGTCTGATAGTGGGCATTGTAGCTTTGCCACTCGCCATCGCCTTTGCGATCGCTTCGGGCGTTTCACCCGAAAAAGGGATTTTCACAGCCATCGTTGCCGGTTTCATCATTTCAGCGCTGGGCGGAAGCCGTGTGCAGATCGGTGGGCCTACAGGAGCTTTCATTGTTATTGTTTATGGTATCGTGCAAAAATTCGGGGTGGATGGGCTCATCATCGCTACCTTCATTGCGGGCGTGATGCTCATATTGATGGGGCTTGTGCGTTTGGGCTCCGTCATCAAGTTCATCCCCCACCCGCTCATCGTTGGTTTCACGAGCGGCATCGCCCTTATCATTTTCTCTTCGCAGATGAAGGATCTTTTCGGTTTCAGTATGGGAAAGGTCCCTGCCGAATTCATTGGTAAATGGTCGGCCTATTTCGCTTCTGCCGATACCGTTAACATTTACTCGGTACTGATCGCTTCATTTACGGTCATTCTCGTTTTCGGCCTCAGGAAAGTAACTTCCAAAGTCCCCGGCTCTATCATCGCCATCATTCTTTCCACGCTTGCCGTTTATTATTTCAAATTACCCGTGAATACCATCGGCACCCAATTCGGTGACATTCCTTCTTCGCTTCCTGCACCCGTGATCCCGCACATCGACCTGAAAGCGATAAAGGAACTTATTCAGCCTGCATTCACCATTGCATTACTCGGTGGAATTGAATCACTTTTGTCGGCAGTGGTCGCAGATGGAATGATTGGCGGCAATCACCGCTCCAATACCGAGCTCATTGCGCAGGGTACCGCCAATATTTTTTCTTCTGTCTTCGGAGGGATCCCAGCCACGGGAGCCATCGCCCGCACCGCGACCAACATCAAGAATGGCGGGCGAACACCTGTTGCGGGGATGACACATGCCGTAACACTTTTACTCATCCTGCTTTTCTTTGGCAAACTTGCTTCGCTTATTCCCATGGCCTGCCTTGCGGGAATACTGATCACCGTTGCGTACAATATGAGCGAATGGAAATCTTTTATGGCCTTGTTGAAAGGTCCGAAAGAAGATGTGCTGGTCCTGCTTTCCACTTTTTTTCTCACCGTACTCGTGGACCTTACCGTTGCCATAGAAATTGGAATGGTGCTGGCGGCCTTTCTTTTCATGCGGAAAATGATGGTCGCCAGCAAAGTGAACATCTCGAGCATGAGCGGTGAAGAAGATCCCGATGACCCTAAAGCGATAAGCCGTTATAAAGTTCCCGGGGGTGTTGAAGTATTCGAGATCACAGGGCCCTTCTTTTTTGGTGCCGCTTACAAATTCAGGGAATCAATGAGGCTGATAGTGCGCAAGCCGAAAGTACTGGTGATACG
>DATDFI010000425.1:0-5360 GCA_036522695.1 Bacteroidia bacterium
ATACGTGTACTGGTGCGGGATGCTGTCCATCGTCAAAAATCCTCCTTCACGGAAATGCACATAATGCACCATGTCATCGTGGTTGGCGCGAATGCCGCTGATGTATTGGTTGTACCCGTAAACCGACTCCGTAAAAATATACTGGGAATAGGTGGCCCATCCTTCATTCAGCCACATCTCTCCTTCGTTATGGCAGGTGGCGAGATCGCCCCACCAATGATGCGAGAGTTCATGCGCCATTATATCAGCTTCGTAAGTGAGTGAGCCATTTGCGGCAAGACGCGGATAAGAAATGTTGGAGGCATGTTCCATCGCACCGGAATTAAATGGAACAAGGCAATATCCAACGCGGTCCCACATGTATGGACCATAACGATATTCAAAAGTTGAGAATGCGGTATCGAGATTTTGGAAAGAGGCTTTCATGTTATTCGTGTCGGAAGGAACGGCAGTGAGAATGACCGGGATGGGGCCGTTGATTGCGTTGAATTGCCAATTGACCTGTGTATACGGGGCGAGAGAAACGCAGGCGAGATAGCTCGGGATGGTTTTATTGAGTACCCATTTTCTCCAGCGCACCAGGTTCACAATGGTATCGCGGGCAAGCAAGCCATTGCAGTAAGCTTTTTTCGTGGTGTCGGTGCCGATGTTGAATTCATAGGTGTTACGCTCCACAAAATTGTCGAAGCAGGGGAACCAGGCGCGCCCGAACACGTGCGGGTCCACCTGGAACCCCACACCGAGGCTGAATGCATAACCGCTTTGGAAGTAAAATCCGCCCCAGCCCGAAGGATCCATCTGCGGCTTGCCGTGGTAGTAAACGATGAGGTCATTGGTGTCGGTGGTGTTGTGCACGAATGGCAGGTTCACTTTCAATAAAGTATCTGTATAAGTGAAGGTGAGCAGGGAATTGTTTTCCGTCACCGAATCGATGGTCATGTGCAAAAGATCGAGGTCGATAACGGAAACATTATTCATTTTAGGTGCGAAACGCACAATGGCGCTTCCGCGGATGGTGTCAGTAGTAAAGTCGGTGATGTTAAGGTTGATGGTGATCTTGAGCAGGTCGATGGTATCGCTGCGCTGCTCGCTGGCCTGCGTGTGCGGGTTGTTGGATGCAACGCGCGCGTTCATCATTTGCTGGTGCATGCGCTGGCAATCGGGAACATTATCGTTCTGCTGTGCCGTAATGACTGAGGCAATACACAGGAAGGCCGGGAATAAAAGTTTCTTCATGGAAGAAGGATTTTAAAGGAGAATTAAAGGTAGGGAATTTGGAAGAGAAAGTTAAAAGTTATTCGTTATCAGTACACTTCCGAATAACCTTTAACATTTAACGAATAGCTTCTACAGTTTATTACTCGACTTAAAAAGAATTTCTTTTTCCTCTTTGGTAAGGCTTTCGTAGCCGGAGCGGCTTATCTTATCGAGGATCTCATCCACGCGCTGCTGCAATTTATTTTTCTCGAGCGCATATTCCTCATCGCTTTTTTTTGAGCGGGTGTGCACCACTTTCATCCGGCTGCGACCGCTGCGGCTGAAAGGTGAGCGAAGAAGATCGAAGGCGCGGTTGAACCAGCGGGACCAGTCACGTCCTTTTTTGTATTGCGTCATGAAAATGTAACCGAACAAAGCTCCGCCCAGGTGGGCGAAATGCCCGCCTGAATTATTGTAGTACGGCAAACTGATCACATCGATGAGCACGAAAAAGGCCGCAATGTATTTTAATTGCACTTCGAACAGGAAGAACACGCGAACCACCATGTTTGGAACAAGCGTGGCTGTTGCCAGGATAATGGCCATGATGCCGCCCGAAGCCCCTAGCATTACCGAGGCCGGTTCGAAACGATGAAGGTTAGGAATGAATTGATAGGAGAGAAAGGAAAGCACAGCTCCTGTAAGCGCACCGTAAACGTAAACAGCCAGTAGCCGTGCGTTGGAGGCGTACTGAACGAACACCGTTCCGAAAAAGAACAGCGTGATCATGTTCCAGAACAAATGCGCGAATTCGAGATGCAGGAAAAAATGCGTGATGATGGTCCAGGGCCTGTAAAGCAGAACATGTGGATCATAGGGGAGGGCCAGCCATTTCACCACCCATTCATCAACCGTGGCCCACAATACCTCGGGCGAATAACCGCTCATAAAAAGTATGAGCGCGAAAATGCGAATGAGCAGGAACACCGCCACATTCACGATAATGAGCTGCATGAGCACGTTGCGTGCTTTGAACTGCCACTTGATGTCTTCGAGGATGGACATAACGGTCAATGATACATTCTTCCGCTGCGGTTTCGCCAATACAGCAATAATATCAAACCAAAAAGCATACCGCCCAGGTGAGCAAAATGCGCTACGTTATCACCGGGAACGGCCCTCAGCCCGCTGAAAAGTTCTATGGCTCCATACAGGATCACGAAATATTTCGCTTTCATAGGAAGAAAGAAATACATATAGATCATGGAATTGGGGAACATCATGCCGAAGGCGAGCAGTATGCCGAAAATGGAACCCGAGGCGCCCACTACCACCGGTGCATTAAGGAAATCGATACGGTATTGGGCAAGCAATTCCACGCTGGCGCGAAGTTGTTCATCGGGTGTGCCTGCGGCATTGTAATGAGAGAGCGCAGTACGTAAGGCATCGGAAATGTTCTTAGGGTCGAGGCCCTGGATGTGGTCCATTACCCCGGGAAGCGCGGAAAGGGTGGGATGATCGAGGTAAGCATTTACCGGTGCAAGCACATCACGCACCTGGAAAAAATAAATGGCATAATGCGTGGCGGCCGCACCCAGGCCGCAGAATAAATAATAATTGAGGAACCGCTTTGGCCCCCAGTAGTTCTCGATCGCGTACCCGAACATCCAAAGTGCGAACATATTGAAGAAAATATGTTCGATGGAGCCGTGCATGAACATGTACGTCACGAACTGGTACACCCTGAACTTGGTGGAAGTGGGATAGTGGAGACCGAGATAATCCGTGAGGTCGAATTGGTTCTGGAACGCGATAGTGGCCAGGAAGAAAATGACATTGATGATCAGCAGGTTCTTAACCACTGTTGGCAGCAAGGTCATTTGCGGGGGACGATAATTATCGTACATAATATTACCGTTGATTAAGATTAATTTTATGAGTCTCCAATCTCATACCTGGCGTCTTATACCTATTTTTTAAATCTCCTCTCCAGGTCTTCCAAAGTAAAAGTGGTGAGGGTTGGCTTGCCATTTGGTGATGCATAAGGCATCTCGCAGGCAAACAACTCATCCACCAGGTTATTCATTTCTTCATTACTGAGCACTTTTCCCGCTTTTATACTCATGTTACGCGCCATGCTCCGGGCCAGGTTCTCTCTCTTGTCGAGCTTCAGTTCTATTTTATTGTGTTTATAATGCTCGATGATCTGTTCCAGTGTTTGTTTCGCATTCACCTCGGTGAGTTGTGAGGGAATGCCATGCACGATGAAGGTATTTTTTCCGAATTCCGAAATATCGAAACCCAAAGCGCAAATATCCTCCCTCAATTCTTTCACCAGCTCAAAATCAGCAATTGAAAATTCGATGTGCATGGGAAAGAGCAACTGCTGGGAAAAACTTTTGTTCCCGTTCAATTGTTTCAAAAACCGCTCGTACAGCACGCGCTCATGCGCAGCCTGCTGGTCGATGATCATGAAACCCGTTTTGATATGAGAAAGAATGTATTTATGGTGAAGCTGGTAGTTCTGTTTGCGCTCTTCCTTATCCTGTTCCAGCTCTTTATTAAAATGCTGCTGCGAATGTTGTTCCGGTAACTCTTGTTGGTTGTCCGGATGGAGCGTAAGTTTTTTCTCCGCGAAATTCCCGTAGCTGATCTCTTTTGAGGAAGGCACTTTTTCTTTTACGTCAAAAGGATTGTAATCGGGGTTAACGGTTATCGTGGGCGCTTTGATGTTAGTGTTTTTGGAAGGAAGAAGATCGAAGGCCTGCTCTCTCTCAAAATCAAGGGTGGGAGAGATGTTGTATTTCCCGAGGGAACGTTTTACTGCCGAGCGGAGAATTGAGTAAATGAATTTCTCATCCTCGAATTTCACTTCCGTTTTGGTAGGATGGATATTGATGTCGATGGTGTGCGGCTGTACATCCAGTAATAAAAAATAAGAGGGAAAACTGTCGGCCGGAAGTAATTCTTCAAAAGCCATTTGCACGGCATGGTGCAGGTACGCGCTTTTGATGAAGCGATGGTTGAGAAAAAAGAATTGCTCTCCTCTTGTTTTGCGGGCGAATTGAGGCTTGCCGATGAAGCCGGTCACTTTTACGATGCTCGTTTCTTCTTCAACAGGCACGAGCCGCTCATTGTAATTATTCCCGAAAATGCTGGCGATGCGCTGGCGGAATGTGGCGGCAGGCAAATGAAGAACTTCCTGCCCGTTATGATGCAGGGAAAAAGAGATTTCAGGGTGAGGCAGGGCCACTCGCTGGAATTCCTCGATGATATGACGGAATTCAACGGGGTCGGATTTTAAAAAATTCCTGCGGGCGGGTACGTTGTAAAAAAGATTTTTAATGGAGAAAGAGGTGCCTTCGGGGCAGGCGCAGGGTTCCTGGCTTTTCACATCGCTGCCTTCAATATTTATTTGCGTGCCCAGTTGTTCACCATGAAGCCTTGTTTTGAGTTCCACCTGCGCGATGGCGGCAATGGAGGCCAATGCTTCGCCACGGAATCCTTTCGTGCGGATATTAAAAAGGTCGTCTGCCTTTTCGATCTTGGAGGTGGCATGACGTTCGAAACAAAGCCTTGCATCCGTTTCACTCATGCCCTTGCCGTTATCCGTCACCTGCAAAAGGGTTTTGCCGGCATCTTTCACAATAAGTTTGATCACGGTGGCACCGGCATCCACGGCATTCTCCAGCAATTCCTTCACAGCCGAAGCCGGTCGTTGTATCACTTCACCGGCCGCGATCTGGTTGGCCACCGAATCGGGTAATAAACGGATAATATCAGGCATATATCTCTCTGCTCGGCCGGGAAGAAATCATCCGGCATTGAACGTAAAAGCAAAGATAGGATTTATTCGGGCTGGTACTCGCTCAACCCGGCTCTCCGAAGCACCTGCCCCAACTAACACCCCTTTTGTTGAAAAGTACAAATCCAGCATACTTTTTGCTTGATCCCTGCACCTAATTTTAGAAATTGAAATGAAGCGGATTCGTCTCCTCCTTTTTTTGGTGTTGTGTGCGCTGGCCCTCGGGTTCACAGGAGGGGAAACGCGTGTTGAACCCCCTTTCGTAAATGATAAGGCCGAGCGCTGGGCCGACTCGGTGATGAAGACAATGACCCCCGAAGAACGCATCGGACAATTGTTCATGGTGGCTGCGTATTCG
>DATDFI010000426.1:0-2533 GCA_036522695.1 Bacteroidia bacterium
AGGCGCCTTTGCCGGCAATACCTGGTGTTCCTTCAGCCTTTCAACCGAAACCAACGCAAGTGGCCTGGCGGGTGGATTAAATCCCTCACTGGGGCTCAATCATTACCGCAGCACCTTTTCATTAGGTATTTGCATGCAACAACCCAACGATCCAACTCCCGGGCTGCGCCTAGGGTTTCGCTATGCCCTTGCCGAAAATGCATCGGGCAGGCTGCAGTTGTTCTTTTACAGCAATTTTATTTACCAGCGCGCAGGCATGCTGAGCCGTCACACCATTGAAATGGAAAAACGGACCTGCCCCGAAAACGATATCGATTACAATTCGTTCACCCTTCGCTCCATGGAAGCTTACAGCGGGTTCGGTGTTAAATACAAATGGACCCCGCACCTCAGCTCCGCGTTTTCCATCGGTGGTGGATTATATACTTCGCAGGGTCATGACCTCGATCGCATGTACAGGCAGGCGAATGGTGGCGGCTTGCAATTACGCCTGTCGGTCATCTGCGATATTGGCAAACATATTCCTAAGCTCGCTTTATACAACGAAGAAGGAGGTGGTGATGAACTTTAATGATACGGTCATGAAAAAACAAACTCATGTTCTCAGCGTGAGGCGACCCGATCCCGTTTTTATTATCATCTACCTCGCCATCCTTATTATTTTCCTTCTCACCTTTTTCCTTTCCGGTTCTCCTAAGTCGGTTCGCGGAAAAAATGAGATACATTATAGGTCTTCCGAGATCATTCCTGATTTTGACGGACCCTTCACGAGGTGATGTTTTTCGCAGCGGAACAATAGCGTTTTTATTAATGATGGTCCTGCCCGCCTGTGCGTACAGGCAGACTTTCCGTTTCGGAAGCTACTTGCCATTCCGGGTTTGCCGCAGGGAAAGTGAGTGCGAATAGCATACTGGCGGGGAATATATTTCCCCTGCAACATCCCCATACCTTCCGTGGAAAAAGGTTAACTTTATTGCCGTTCAATAATTCATCAGCCCTCATGCGGCACAAAAAAATTTCCAATGGATAACCAGGAACAGAATCAAAATCCCAACCAGCTCAATATCGAACTCACCGAAGATATTGCCGAAGGCATTTACTCCAACCTCGCCATCATCACGCACAGCAATTCTGAATTTGTGATCGATTTCATCAAACTCATGCCCGGTGTGCCCAAGGCGAAAGTAAAATCGAGGATCGTCCTTACCCCTCAACACGCCAAGCGCCTCATGAAAGCCATGAAAGATAACATTGCGAAATTCGAGAGTGTGCATGGCCCCATCAAGGACACTGAAATGCCCACACCCATTCCCATGAATTTTGGAGGGCCCACCGCGCAAGCTTAAACTCAATTTCCGCCAAACAAAAAACCCTGCCCTGATCGACAGGGTTTTATTTTTTTCTCCTTTTCCAGTCAATACGCACGTACCGATCAACCGAAGCATCCTCAAATACGCGGGCATACAAAATATGTCCACCCTTCCATTTCACATCAACCGGTCCCCAACGGCCATTGATGCGTGAGCCGCCCTCGGTCATTTGACCGTTCTCGAATCTATATAAATAGATCCGGTTGGTCCCATCTATATTCCCATTATCATTTCCATACACCACGTACTTTTTATCCGGTGAAAAGACCGGCACACTGCAAAAGGGCTCCAGCATATGCTCCACTCCGTCCTCCTTCCCGACCAATATCGAGCAACCCGTTTCATACCCCGACATTCCCACCACCCAGCAATCGAGTTCCTTTATACTCCCCTCGTAATAATAAATTGTTCCGGGCCCCATATCGTCCGAATCGGGAAGATATTCGCTCACCATGCTGTGTGTTCCGCCATTTCGTAAATGAAAAACCAGCGAATCGTGCGTGATCAACACACTGGAATCGGGATCATCCATACGACAGGAAAGGGACGGCAGCGAATCATAAAACTGTTTTTCAACATCCGTAAGTGTTAAAATAAAATCGCCCAGCACGAGTGTATCCTTCACCACCTTCCTTTGCGAATACGTGTATTGCGCACAGAATAAAAAAAGAAGAATGAAAAAATACCGCATGAGGTAAAATAAAAAGCCCCGCCTTTTTATGACAGGGCTTCGGGCTCTAAATTATTTTTTTACTCCAGCACCACGCGCCTGGTCACTACATCCGTTGAAGTTTTCACCTGGATGTAATACACACCTTTGGCAAGTGATGAAAGATCGAGATCGAGTTTATTATTCCCCTTCGCAAGATCATGTTCCTCGCTGCGAATGATCTGCCCGAGCGAATTCATCACACTCACACGCGAGTGATCATCCTTCACCAGGCCTAATTCTACCGTCAATTCTCCACTGGAAGGATTGGGATAAACCGACATACCGAATTGCGCCTCGAATGAATTCACACCCGAACAAACATCCACATGTATCACCTGCGTAGCAGTGCCGGTGCAATTGTTCACGTCAGTGAAAGAATAAGTGATGGTCCAGTTGCCCACGCCCGCCACCGAAGGGTCGAATACGCCTCCACTCACACCAGGACCGGTAT
>DATDFI010000427.1:0-11162 GCA_036522695.1 Bacteroidia bacterium
AATGATGTTGGCATCGTTATGCTGGCGCGCCAGCTTCGCGATCTCTACCGCCCAGCATAAGGCAGAGCGGATCCCTTTGTGTTTGTTAGCCGCCATGTTTATCCCGTTCCCGCTCCCGCATAACAACACCCCGAATTCCGCTTCCCTCTTTTCAATAGCATGGGCCACTAAATGCGCAAAATCAGGATAATCCGCCCGCTCCTCCGAATAACAACCATGGTCTTTTACCTCGAATCCTTTGGAAGAAAGATAAGAACGAAGCTTTTCTTTCATGGAAAAACCCGCATGGTCGGACCCTATGGCTATCTTCATTTCTTTTATAATTTTTAATGGTAAAATACCCTTTTTCAGAGTCTAACAAAGGTAATCAAAGCTTCTGACCGTCCATATTTTTGCGTAACTTTATAGGGCAGTTTTCAACAGGCATGGTGTTAATTCAATAAAAACCTGTTACAATCGTTTAATAAGTGCCGGCACGGTATGTTCATAACCCCTTCTTTTGCTGAAAACCTTTTCTGCAAGAAAATTACCGGGCAGTTAAACAAAGTTCTCAGGAGGTTTATCACTTCACCTAAACTGTGGAATTTATTCTACTTATCCCCTCATAAGTTATCCAACAGCAGTGAATAGCTTTGATGGAAACTTAAAATGAGATACTTAGAAAATGAAAAAGTGTTGATAAGGTGTTGAACAAGGTTGATAAACTTGAAATGCAAGCACTTTAAGTAAAAAAATACGAACGCAACTAACAGCATAGTAATAACATTAATAAAATTTTAAATAAATATTTTATATAATGAATAGTGTGTTGGAAAAGGGTTATCTCGATATCGCTGTAGATCCTACGGTTGATCTATTTTTGGAAATAGAAAAACTGAAGAATGAAAAAAATGCGATCATACTTGCCCACTACTACCAGGATGCCGACATCCAGGATATTGCCGATTACATTGGCGACAGCCTGGGGCTTTCACAGCAGGCCGCTAAAACCGATGCGGATATCATCGTTTTTGCGGGCGTGCATTTCATGGCGGAGACGGCAAAAATACTTTGCCCTGGTAAAAAAGTTTTATTGCCCGATCTTAAAGCCGGCTGCTCCCTTGCTGATTCCTGCCCTGCAGATGAATTCGCTGAATTCAAAAAGAAATATCCCGATCACCTGGTGATCTCGTACATCAACTGTACGGCCGAATTAAAAACACTCACCGACATTGTTTGCACTTCTACTAACGCTGAGAAAATAGTAGAAAGTTTGCCGAAGGAACAGAAGATAATTTTCGCTCCCGATAAAAATTTAGGTCGATACATCATGAAAAAAACGGGACGAGATATGGTGTTGTGGGACGGATCGTGTATGGTGCATGAGATTTTTTCACTGGAAAAAATAATGAAGCTAAAAGCGAAAAATCCCGGTGCAAAATTACTGGCTCATCCCGAATGTGAAGCCCCACTGCTGGAGGTAGCAGATTATATCGGCTCCACCACGGGTATTTTGAACTACAGTAAAAAAAGCGAAGATCAAATTTTCATCGTGGCAACGGAAACGGGGATCATTCACCAGATGCAAAAGGCATCGCCCGAAAAAACATTTATTCCGGCTCCTCCAAATAATTCCTGCGCGTGTAACGACTGCCCGCACATGAAATTAAATACCCTCGAAAAACTGTATATTTGTTTGAAGTACGAACAGCCGGAGATCACCTTGCCGGCTGAACTTATCTCTGGGGCGGTGAAACCCATCAAACGCATGCTGGAATTGAGTGAAAAGTTCGGGTTGTAGAAATTATTATCGATCAATTTTTAGTAATGAATATTTCTTTTTTTAAGATAAAGCAAGGTCGCCCTGCATTGGCAATTGGTCATTGCCTGCTTGTGGCGGCTTTTATTTTCATCAGCACTTATTCCTTCGCACAACCCACCGGCAACCAAAACATAAATCCGAACGGGTACAATAAATTTTATTACGATAACGGGAAGGTTTCGAGCGAAGGAATGATGAAGAACGGCAAGCCGGACGGTTACTGGAAGACCTATTTGCCTAATGGAAAAATAAAATCAGAAGGTAACCGCAAAAATTTCCTGCTCGACAGCACCTGGAAATTTTATGATGAGAACGGGAAGCTGGCATCGGAAATAAACTACAGGGAAGGAAAAAAGAACGGCTCCAAAAAAACTTACGACAAGGATGGAAAGCTGATCACAGACGAAATGTATGCAGCCGATGTAAAGGAGGGCGATACGAAATATTTTTATCCTTCAGGGAAAGTGAAACAAACCATTCCTTTTAAAAAGGGTTTGGAAGACGGAAATGCCTTTGAATACAGCGAAGATGGCAACATCATAACCGTGATGGAATACAAAGTGGGCTTTATGAAGAGCCAGGAGAAGATCAACCGCAGGGATGCGAACAAGCTAAAGCAAGGTAAGTGGAAACAGTTTTACGATAATGGCCAAACCCACCTGGAGCTGATGTACGAGAATGATACGCTCAACGGCTATTCGAAAGAATTCAATCCGGACGGCACACTAAAGACCATTACCAAATATGAAAAGGGAAAGGCCGTGAAAGACGCACCCGAACTTTCGGTCCTTGATATGCACGATGAATATTATGCTGATGGAAGAATAAAATCACAGGAATCGTACAAAGACGGGAAACCGGAAGGAACATTCAAATATTACGACACCACCGGCAAGATCACCGATGCAAAGATCTACAAGGACGGACAGCTTATTGGCGAAGGAATTTACGATGAGCAGGGAAAGGAAGAAGGCAGGTGGAAAGAATTCCATCCCGATGGACAATTAAAGGGGGAGGGAGAATATAAGAATGGAGTTAAAGTGGGCGAGTGGAAGTATTATCACCCCAATGGAAAAACGGAACAAATAGGAAAATACGATACCAAGGGCCGGCCCACCGGTACCTGGAAATGGTTTTACGACAGCGGAAACCCCTTGCGTGAAGAAACATACCAGAAAGGCGTGCGTGAGGGAACCATGGTGGAATACAGCGATAGCGGAAGCGTGATCACCAAGGGAGAATATTCCGAAGGATTGAAGCAAGGACAATGGATGTACACGCTGGGAGATTACAAAGAAGAAGGCGAATACAAAGATGATATGCGCACCGGTGTATGGAAACATTATTATGTTCCCGGTGGGCAATTGCGCTTTGAAGGGAATTTTGTGGAGGACCAGCCCGAGGGCAAACACAAGTATTATTACCCGAATGGAAAATTGCGCGCAGAAGGAAAATACGTTGCGGGAAAAAAGGACGGGGAGTGGACCTACATGTTTTATGTAGACTCTGACGAATTAAAAGAGAAGAACGGGGACTTCCAGCAAATTCCCACATATCTTATCATTACTTATAAGATGGGCGCAGAAGTAAAGTGGGATGGAACAACGCTTGTTCCTCTCGGGGACATCTCCGACATACAGTAACACGAAACGATTGGCACGATGGACCAGGATCTGCAATCAAAGGAAGAGCTGATCAAACAGATAGCGGAACTGCACAGGCAGATAGGGGAACTTAAAAAAAGTAAACCTTCATCTGGCGCTACAGAACCGGGTTACCTGCTTTCCATTGAGCAGGCGGCCGATGCTATTCTCATTTCCAATCCCTCCGGTGATTACATTTTTGTGAACGACAGCGCGTGTAAACTCATCGGCTACTCGCGCGAAGAACTGCTTAGGCTTAACCTGAAGGACCTTGTTCCTGCCGAAGACCTGGAAAAACAACCGCTTCGCATAAACGAGATCAACCTCGGTCAAAGTGTTTTTATGGAGCGGCAATTGCTGCGCAAGGACGGGAAAAGGGTGGATGTGGAGGTGCACGCCAGCCAGATGAGTGATGGATGTATACAGGCCATTGTGCGCGATGTGAGTGAGCGAAAAAAACTGGTGCGCCAGCTCGAAGAGAGTGAACAGCGGTTCCGTATCCTTTCCGAATCGGCATTTGAAGCGCTTGCCATTCATGAAAAAGGGATCCTGGTGGAGGTGAACAAAGCCTTTTGTGAGCTTTTCGGTTATGACCACGAAAGACAGGTGCTCGGCAAATCGGTCCTCGATTTTGCGGGGGAAGAATCGGTGGAACTTATCCGCAAGAACGTTGCGCAGAACTTCGAAGGCCGGTATGAGGCGGTGGGCAAGAAAAGGGACGGAAGCAAAATTTTTGCGGTCCTCATCAGTAAAATGATCCCTTATGGAAAGGGGATGGCTCGCGTAACGGCCATTCGCGACATCACTGCCGAAAAGAATTTCGAACACGCGCTCAAAAAGAGCGAAGAACAATATCGCCTCCTGTTCCAGCGTAACCCGCTGCCCATGTGGGTGTTCTCCCGCAAGGATTACCGCATACTCGCAGTGAATGAAGCGGCCATTTCGCACTACGGCTACAGCGAAAAGGAATTTTGCTCTATGACACTGTACGATATTCGTCCCCAGGGTGAAAAAGAGCGGCTGGCAGAGCACCACAAAAAGAATTCCCTGCCAAACGGAACGCACGGTGCGTGGAAACACAAAAAGAAGGACGGGACGCTTATCGAGGTGGAGATCACCACCGGCACATTGGCCATGGATGATGCGGACACCAGCCTTGCGGTGATCAACGATGTAACGGAGCAAATGCGCGTGGCCACTGCGCTGCAGGAAAGTGAATCGCGCTTTCGCATGCTGGCTGAAAATGCGCTCGACATCGTGTATCGTTTTTCGCTTTTCCCCGGCCCGCATTACGAATATGTAAGCCCCTCGGTGGAGAGCATCACCGGCTATACGCCCGATGATTTTTACAACGACCCCTACCTCGGCTTCACCATCATACATCCCGATGACCGCAATATAGCCGGCAATTCAGAAGAGATCATTCGCGAGGGAAAGAACATTGCGCATGTGCGCAGCACGCAAATGATCGCGCGCTGGCTTACCCGTGACGGAAGGACCATCTGGACGGAAACGTATAACAAACCTATTCACGACAAGGAAGGCAAGGTGGTGGCGATCGAAGGCATCTCGCGCGACATCACCGAGCGGCATCGCGTGGAAAAAGAGCTGATGGAGAGCGAGGAAAAATTCCGCCTGCTCAGCAACTCCGCGCCCATTGGCATTTTCCTGGCCGACTTCAAGGGCAACCCGTATTATGTAAATAAAAAATTCGAAGAGATCACAGGCCTTCCCTATGGCCGCATCATCAATAATTCCTGGCAGCGGCTCATCCACCCCGAGGATGCACCGCGCGTGACAAGCGGGATAAACGAAACCATTGTCAGCGGCAAGGACTTTTCCGATGAGTTCCGTGTAAGAAATTACCTGAAAGGATTGCGTTGGGTTAAGTTCCAGGTTACCTCCTTTCAATCGGAGGAGAACGGGCGCAAAGGTTGGGTGGGGACCATAGAGGATGTGACCGAGCGCTACGAAACAGAGAATCGTTACCGCCAGCTTTTCGAGAATAACACGGCAGGTGTTTTCCGCACCGGTGTGAACGGGCAGGTGTATGAATGCAACGAGGCCTTTGTGAAGATCATGGGCTACCACAGCCGCGAGCAGATCATGAAGGCCAATGCGCGTGAATTTTACTTTACCGAGCAGGACCGTAACGATTACATCAGCGATCTTAAGAAATACCGCAAACTCAATAATTATCACCTGCGCATGCGTACGCCCGGGGGCGAAGAGCGGTATATACTGGCGAACGTGACCTTTTTCGAGTCGGCAGAAGCGGGAAGTTACATCGAAGGAACGCTGATCGATATTACACAAAGCATACGTGCCGAACAGGCCCTGAAAGAAAACGAACGCGTGCTTTCCACGCTGATGAGCAACCTGCCGGGCATGGCTTACCGTTGCCTGTACGATGCGAATTGGACCATGAAATTTGTGAGCAAAGGCTGTGTGCAGCTTACGGGTCATATGCCCGAAGACCTCACCAACAATTCCGCGCGCTCATTCGCTTCCATTGTGCATCCTGATGATCGCAGTGCGGGACGCGATGAAATAGCGCGCGCCATTAAAACACGCACGCCTTTCGAGATCGAGTACCGCATCATCACAGCCGATAACAAAACAAAGTGGGTGTGGGAAAAAGGCGAAGGCGTTTTTGATGATGAAGGCCATCTTATTTTCCTGGAAGGATTTATTACCGATATTACCGACCGCAAGCAATACGAGGCCGAAATAAAACTGGGCCGCGAGAATTACAAGAACCTCATCGACACCTCGCCCATTGGTGTGCTCATTCATGATGAAGAGGGGCAGATCCTTTTCATTAATCCCACCGCGATGGAGATCATGGGCATCAGCTCTCTCGAGGAATTCAACGGCTTTCACATGTTCCACTTTGTGCTGCAGGAATACCAGGATGTGTTGCGCGAGCAGAACAAGCGGCTGAAGCGCGGTGAAAATAATCTGCCGTTCGTTACTACCAAGATAAGAAGGCCCGATGGAAAGGTGATAGATGTGGAAAGCAAGGCATCGCCCATTGTTTACATGGGAAGACCCGCCATACAGGTGGTGTGCCAGGATATCACTTACCAGCGCCAGCTCGAGACCGAGCGCCTGCGCGCGGAGATCGCGGAGGAGAGCAACAAAAAACTACAGCAGGAAATTACCGAGCGCAAAAATGCCGAGCGTATTTTGAGTGAAACGCAAAAGTATACGCGCATGCTTATCGACAGCTCGCTTGACATGATCTGCGCAAGCGACAAGCAGGGGTATGTTACGGAATTCAATGCGGCCGCGCAGCGCACCTTCGGCTATACCCTGGAAGAAGTGCTGGGCAAGCACGTGAGCATGCTTTACGCTAATCCCAAAGAGCGCATTCGCATTACGGATAAATTCCTGTACAAAACAGGGTCGTTCGCGGGGGAGGTGGTGAACCGCAGGAAGGACGGGGAGTTGTTCACCGCTTACCTTTCTGCATCAGTGCTGAAAAATAAAGATGGAGAGATCATTGGTGCGATGGGCGTTTCGCGCGACATCACGCAAATAAAAATTGCGGAAGAGCAGATCCGTTTGTCAGAAGAGCGCTACCGCGCTATTTACAGCCAGGCCTATATCGGCATCGCGCAGATCAGTCCCAAGGGCGAGATCCTGAATGCGAACGAGCAGTATTGCAACATTCTCGGTTATTCACGCAAGGAACTGCAGGGCCTTACCATTAACGACATTACGCACCCCGAGGACCGGGACCTCACGCGGAAGCTGCGTAACGATATTGTGAAGGGGAAAGTGGATAATCTTACGCTCGAGAAAAGATATATTAATAAGAACGGTTCTGTGATCTATGCCAGCCTTACCGTTTCATCGGTGAGCAATTCAAAGGGTAAGCATGATTATTCCGTAGCGGTATTGCAGGACATCACGGAGAAAAAAATTGCGGAGGAGCAATTCCGCATACAGGCCGCAAAAATGAACGCCATCATCGAGAGCAGTTCGCATATGATATGGACGGTAGACGATGATTGCAGGCTCACTTCCTTTAACCACAATTATGCGGTGATGGTGCGTGAATTTTACCACACACATGCGCGCGTGGGCCAGGTGATCAACCGGGGAAAAATGGTTTCCACGAGAGATTATAATGCCCTGTGGAACAAAAAATACGAAGCGGCATTCAAGGGGCTCCCCCAGCATTTTGAAACGAGCATGCCGGATAAAAAAGGAAATGTAGCCTGGAGGGAAATTTATTTGAACCCCATTTTCGGTGCGGATGGGCGCGTGCGGGAGGTTTCGGGAATTGGACACGACATTACGGAGAAAAAACTGGCGGAAGAGCGCATCAAGCAATCGCTGCACGAAAAAGAAGTGCTGCTCAAAGAGGTCCACCACCGCGTGAAGAATAACCTGCAGGTGATATCGAGCATTTTGAATTTGCAGTCATCCTATGTGAAGGACAAGAACACGCTGGCCATGTTAAAGGAAAGCCAGAACCGGATCAAATCCATGGCATTCATTCACGAAAGTTTGTACCAGACAAAAGATTTCAGCAACATCAACTTTTCGGAGTATGTGACCAACCTCTCGCGCAACCTGGTGCACTCCTATGAAATGTCGGAAGGGAACATTGCGCTTGCGCTGGATATCGATAACGTGTTCCTGAACCTTGACCAGAGCATTCCCTGCGGGCTGATCATAAATGAATTGATCACCAACTCGCTCAAGTATGCTTTTCGCGGAAGGAAAAAAGGATTGATCACCGTATCGGTAAAAAAGAAGGGCGATGACATGCGTATTTCAATTGCCGATAACGGTGTTGGCTTGCCGCAAAAAGTGGATTATAAAAACACGGAGTCGCTGGGATTGCAGCTGGTGGTGACGCTTACCGAGCAGTTGAACGGAAAAATAAAACTGGAACGCAACAAAGGCACCAAGTTCACCATCGCGTTCAAACAAATGCAGATCAAAACCAGGATATAGTGGTGCGATGTAATGCCGGCCTTTGGGTTTTAGCCCCGGCAGCCGACAGCCTACCATGTAGGCTGCCTTGCTGACGGGAGTAATGGTTAATAAGTGCACTGTCGCCTCGCTTCCAGCTTTTTAGAGGTTTATAAGCCCCACGAATAAAAAATGTTATACCTTTACATCCTCGATAAAAACCCCAAAAACCAGGACCTTAAATGTCAGCAAAAACAAATATTCTCATCACCGAAGATGAGAGCATCGTTGCCAAGGACATTCAGATGAGCCTTAAGAAGCTCGGCTATAATGTTGTGGGCATTTGCTCCAGCGGTGAGGACGCTATTAAAGCTGCCGAGGAGAAGAAGCCCGATCTGGTGCTGATGGATATTATGCTGAAGGGCGATATGAGCGGAATTGAGGCGGCTGATGTGATTCGGCAGAAGATGAACCTGCCCGTTATTTTTCTTACCGCTTACGCGGATGAAAGCACTTTGAGTAAAGCAAAAGTGACGGAGCCTTACGGGTATATCATCAAGCCTTTTAAAGAGATCGATCTTCATACCTCTATTGAGATGGCGCTGTATAAGCACCAAAAAGCCACCGATATTAAAAAGGAACGCGATTTCCTTTACTCGCTGGTGGAGAATAAGGATTCCAAGGACATAATTTTCGTGAAGGCCAACCAGAAGCTGGTGAAAGTGCGCACGAAGGATATTTATTTTGTAGAGGCGCTCAAGGATTACGTGGTGATCAACACCGCCCATGCGCGTTACACCATCCACTCTACAATGAAGGACATTGAGAAGAAATTACCGGTGAGCGAATTCATTCGCGTGCACCGCTCTTTCATTGTGCGCATCGACAAGATCGTGGCCATCGATCACGCTAACGTGATCCTGGAGGACGACAAGAAGCAAATTCCGATCGGTGGCTCTTACAAAGATGAGCTTGCCCAAAGGATCAACCAGGTCTGATAAAAAATTAAATGTTGAAAGCCGCTTTTAACGAGCGGCTTTTTTGTTTTTAACAAATGAAAAACATGAAGAAGAATGCTTTGTTCCTGTTCGTGATGGTGGTGGTGGCCGCACAGGGCCAGGACCACTGGAAAAATTTCACCATCGATTCAAAAATGAAAAAAGCGCCCTATGGTTTTACCTGGCTGGAAAAAGGGCGTAAGGCTGTTAAACAAACAGAGGTTACTGTAGATGAATACCTGGGATTCCTGGAAGAGGTGACGAATGACAGCTCGTTCGATTACGTGATGAACATAAAGCCCGGCAGCGAATGCGCGCTTTATCCTTTTACGGACACCAGTCATGTATTGGTAAGCGTAGGGGAGGACGACCCCGACTATCGCAAGATCAGCTGGCTTTATGAGGATAGATTTTTGAAAGCGAACAACTACCCTCCCGTTGTGAAAAACAAGAACGTGGACAACAGTTACATTAATCCTTATAACATGCCCATTACAGGCATTAGTTATGAGCAGGCGCTGAAATATGCCGAGTGGTGCACGCGATATTATAATCGTGAAATGTTTCGCAAGAGTGGCAATAAGGGAAAGGCGGTCGTTTTTCGCTTGCCCCGGCCGGAGGAGTTCGACAGCATTTCAAGGTTGGGAATAGAACGGTGTAACATGAAAGACCCGAAGGACTGTGAGCGCAACATCAAGGCCCTGAAACTTTGTAAGAATGAAAAAGGGTGTGCATTGTGCAATGTTATGGATAAGGACACCTGTGCAAGCAATAAAAAGATCATTGAGGTATTTGGCCCTGCTGCCCTATACGGGGTTTATTCCTTCAACCCTGATTGGCTCGGCATTTACAACATGAGGGGCAATGCGGCCGAAATGACAAGCGCCAAGGGGATCGCCAAAGGCGGCTCCTATTTGCAGGACACAAAAGATTGCATGCCCGGCAATTCGTTGCAATATAGCAAGCCCGAAAAGTGGCTGGGGCTGCGGCTTATCGCAGAAGTTGTTGATGTGGATGGCAAGACCGTTTATTTTGACAACAAAGGGAATTTGGTGGTGAAGAAGTAGCGGGGCTGGAAAAAACAAAGGGGCGATCCCTGGCGCCCCTTTTTCTTTTTTAAAGATTTCTATTTCCTCTTCCTCGTAAATCCTGTTTTACCCTCGCTCTTCAGCTTTTTGTAATTCGATTTCAATCGCACGAACCAGAAGAATTCCTCTTCCTCGTAATAATCTTTGATCTCGGGTTTGTACTGCCGGAAGTGCGTAAAGAACCCGAAGAAATACGAGCGTGAAAAATCCCCGGCCGAATCCTTGCTCATGTGGTAAAAAGGCAAAATACTTTTTTCCGTTTTGCCGCCCACTTTAATGTTCGCATAAACCAGGTGTAAAAACCTTGTTTCGTGATCGCCATTGTTCCAGCGCTTGCGGTAATACAATCGCCACAGCACATTATCCGTCACCGATTCTCCTTTTACGTTTTCTCTCCTGAACAACCACCAGCTCAACATAAAGATATTTTTCGTTTTGCTTTTGTAAGAATAATAGAAAGGCTGAATGGAATTCATGCTCGATGAATCGGTTTTATTCCACCATACAAAAGGCGCAAAGCGGAAGGACCTCCTGTCGCTGCTCTTGAGGCGTTCGCAAATGGGCCAGAGGAAAGAGGTGCGCTTATAATCCGGCCTGGCGGTCCTGCGCAGCAGGAAAAACAACACGCTCCAGTTCTTTGTGCTGTCCTTGTCGCTGTAATAAAAGAAGGGGAGTGTCCAGGCATGCGCAATATTTGCAGTGT
>DATDFI010000428.1:0-6159 GCA_036522695.1 Bacteroidia bacterium
ACCAACGGCCCGGTTTACTGCATGGCGGCATACCAGGGCGAGCTTTATGTTGGTGGCAAGTTCACCACGGCAGGAGGATCACCTGCTGTGAATATTGCCAAATGGAATGGATCGACCTGGTCGGCTGTGGGCAATGGGCTCACCAACAACAATAATTTTTGCAGTGAGCGTGTGTCGGCACTTATGGTTTACAGCAATGCTTTGTATGCAGGCGGTTGTTTCACTTCCGAAGGGAATAATATTGCAAAGTGGGATGGCAATGCCTGGAGCACACTCGGCACAGGCACCGATGCTCCCGTGGATGCGCTTCAATCCTTCAATAATTATTTGTACGTGGGTGGAGGATTTACCAATGTGAACAGTTCGCTGTGCCAGTACCTCGCCAAATGGAATGGTAACTGGACCAATGCCAACACCAACATCAACATGTCGCCATGGACCTTTAAAGTGATAGGCAATAAACTTTTTGTGGCCGGATTCGGTTTCCCGAATTCTTCGCTCTTTAAGCTTAATGGCAACGCCTGGAATGTGGTGCAGAGCGGGATCCCGGCCGCAGCATTTTCCCCGGCCCACGGTATTTATGCCATTGATTTTTTTTCTCATCATCTTTACCTGGGGGGATTATTTAAAATGGCCAGTAATGAGTATGGCGACCACCTTATATATACCTCTGATACTTTTTTAGGTGTTAATGATCACGATGAAGAAAATGCATTCGGTCTTTTTCCCAATCCGTCAAGCGGGAGCTTTACTTTGGATTTTGAGAGAGAAGTGAATGCGGATAGGAGGCTGGAGATCAGTAATTCACTCGGACAAACGGTTTACGCGTCATCCCTCCCGCGCGGCCGTACCTCATTCGAGGTGCAGGGCCTGTCCGAAGGCATTTACCTCGTTCGCATCATTTCTGCAAACGGGGCCAGTGCTCGCAAACTGGTGATCGAATAAAATCAGTTCTCTATCGGGGCATCTCCCGCGTACACTCCTTTTTTATAAACCGTGATGCGCATCAATATCCCGTTCTTATCATAGATGTATCCTTTCCCTTCCATCAATTTGTAATTCCTGAAAACCCCTTTGCGTTACCGCCTTCTTGCGAAAAGGAGGGTACTGCGGCCAAAAGCATAACTGTGAAAAGGAGTTTGTTTTTCATGATGTAGGTGAATTGAATGTATGTATGAACTGCAGTAAAAGCACTGCTGCGTACTCCCGAAAATCAATGACCTTTCACATTTTACAACATTGCAAAATCATTATACAAAGCACTTATTACCAGCGGTTCAAAACCTCGGGTAAAATATCTTTGCATAAACCGCCACGAATCCTACATTTGTCCTCTGTAACGCAACTTACCTTTATCTTCTATGAACAATTTCCTGAATTCTTCACTTGGCAGGAAAGTAGTGATGGCCGCCACCGGCCTGTTCCTTTGCCTCTTTCTTGTTGAGCACCTGTACGGAAACCTGTTATTATATGCGGGTGATGGCGGGCAGGCCTTTAACGATTATTCCCACGATGCCGTGCACAGCATCCTCATCCGTACTGTTGAAGTGGTGCTTTTTGTGGCGATCGTACTTCACGTGCTGCAGGCCATCGTGCTCACGCGTCAAAACGCACAGGCCCGCCCCGTGAAATATGCCGTGATGAAAGTGAACGAGACCAGCTCCTGGTTCTCCCGCAACATGGGGATCACCGGCAGCATCATTTTCTTTTTTCTCGTAGTTCACCTCAAGCATTTCTTTGTGGAGTATCGCATCACAGGCCTTCCCATGGGTGAGACCATTGCGCACGAGGTGGCTGATGCATTCACAAATCCCTGGTATTCGCTCGTGTATGTTGTTTCCGTTCTCTTCCTCGCTTTTCACCTCAACCACGGTTTCCAGTCGGCATTCCAGAGCATAGGGCTCAACAATAAAAAATATGCACCCGTTTGGAAAATGGCAGGCACCGGCTTTGCGGTGCTGATCGGGATCGGCTTCGCTTCTTTCCCCATCATATTCTATTTCGGTCAAAAGATCGGTTGGGATGTGTTGACCTGGACAAAATAAAAATCAATCATTACCTCATCCATCATTTACTATGAGTAAACTCAATTCAAAGATCCCCGATGGGCCCATGGAGACCAAGTGGTCGGGCTATCGCTCGCACGTTGCACTGGTGAATCCTGCCAATAAGCGCAGCATCGAAGTGATCGTGGTAGGTTCGGGACTTGCCGGTTCTTCGGCTGCTGCTTCCCTGGCTGAGCTGGGATACAAGGTAAAATGTTTCTGTTTCCAGGATTCTCCCAGGCGCGCGCACTCCATCGCGGCACAGGGCGGTATCAACGCGGCAAAAAATTACCAGAACGATGGCGACAGCGTTTTCCGTTTGTTTTATGATACCGTGAAAGGCGGTGATTATCGTGCACGTGAAGGGAATGTTTATCGTCTCGCTGAAGTTTCAGCAAATATCATCGACCAGTGCGTGGCGCAGGGTGTGCCTTTCGCGCGCGAGTACGGAGGATTTTTGAGTAACCGCTCTTTCGGTGGGACACAGGTGCAGCGCACTTTTTATGCGGCCGGTCAAACCGGTCAGCAATTGTTGCTGGGCGCTTATTCTGCTTTGGAAAGACAAGTAGGCCTGGGTAATGTGAAAATGTATTCGCGGCACGAGATGCTGGATGTGGTGCTCATTGATGGGAAAGCCCGCGGTATCATCGCACGGGACCTTATCACTGGAAAGCTCGAGCGTCACTTCGGCCATGCCGTACTGCTTTGCACCGGTGGCTACGGAAACGTTTTTTATCTCTCAACAAATGCCATGGGCAGCAACGTTACTGCTGCGTGGAAGGCGCATAAAAAGGGAGCGTTCTTCGGCAACCCCTGTTACACACAGATCCACCCCACCTGCATTCCCGTCACGGGCGATCATCAATCCAAACTCACGTTGATGTCCGAATCATTGCGTAACGATGGACGCATTTGGGTGCCCAAACAAAAGGGGGATACACGTAAGCCGAATCAAATTCCCGAGGAAGAAAGAGACTATTATCTCGAGCGCAGGTACCCTGCTTTCGGGAACCTTGTTCCCCGTGACGTTGCATCACGTGCGGCAAAAGAAAGATGCGATGAAGGATATGGTGTGGGTGCTTCCAAAATGGCGGTGTACCTCGATTTCGCTGCAGCGATAGAGCGTTACGGAAAAGTGGAGGTGAATAAGCTCGGCATTCACAATGCAAGCAAAGAGGAGATACTCAAACACGGCAAGGAAGTGGTGAAAGAAAAATACGGCAACCTCTTCGATATGTATGCGAAGATCACGGATGAGAACCCTTACGAGACCCCCATGCGCATTTATCCTGCGGTGCACTACACCATGGGGGGCCTGTGGGTGGATTATGAATTGATGACCACCGTGCCCGGCCTGTATGCTTTGGGTGAAGCGAATTTCTCCGATCACGGTGCCAACCGCCTCGGTGCATCCGCGCTCATGCAGGGCCTTGCCGATGGATATTTTGTCATTCCTTATACCATCGGCTCTTATCTTTCAGGTGATATTCGCACCAAAGCCATCCCTACCGATCATGAAGCATTTGTGGAGGCGGAGAAAAAAGTGCAGGAGCAGCTCGACCGGTTGATGAACATCAAGGGGACCAAGTCGGTTGACCATTACCATAAAGCCCTGGGCAAGATCATGTGGGACAAATGCGGCATGGCCCGCAATGAAAAAGGATTGAATGAAGCGATTGGTGAGATCCGTGCGCTGCGCGAAGAATTCTGGAAGGACGTGCGTATTCCCGGTGGACAAAATGAATTGAATCCCGAATTGGAAAAGGCGGGTCGTGTGGCCGATTTCCTCGAGCTCGGTGAGTTGATGTGTATGGACGCACTCAACAGGAAGGAATCCTGCGGAGGGCACTTCCGTGAGGAATCACAAACGGAGGACGGTGAAGCGAAACGCGATGATGCGAACTTCTCCTATGTGGCAGCGTGGGAAAACAAAGGGAACAATACCTGGGAATTGCATAAGGAGGAGCTGAATTTTGAGATCGTGCATCCGACACAACGTTCGTATAAATAATTCTTTGCGCCTTCGCGCCTTAGCGGTTGGTTTTTGAACCGCAAAGACGCAGGGGCGCCAAGGCAAAAAGATAAATATGAATCTTACATTAAAGATCTGGAGACAGAAAAACGCCAAAGAGGCCGGTAACTTTGTTACGTATAATGTGAGCGACATTTCATCGGACATGTCCTTCCTCGAGATGATCGATGTGCTCAACGAGCAGCTCATCCGCAAGGGAGAAGAGCCGGTGGCGTTCGACCATGATTGCCGCGAGGGCATTTGCGGGATGTGCAGCATGTTCATCAACGGCCGCGCGCACGGTCCCTGGGAAGGAACCACTACCTGCCAGTTGCACATGCGTGCATTCAAAGATGGAGATTCCATCACCATCGAACCCTGGCGCGCAAAAGGTTTCCCGGTGGTGAAAGACCTGGTTGTGGACCGTTCGGCTTTCGACCGCATTATTGCGGCAGGCGGTTTCGTTTCGGTGAATACCGGGAATGCACAGGATGCGAATAATCTCCCTGTTCCCAAGCAGGATGCCGATGATGCCTTTGCTGCTGCAGCCTGCATTGGCTGCGGGGCTTGCGTGGCTTCCTGCAAAAATTCCTCGGCCATGCTTTTCGTTTCTGCAAAAATATCGCAGCTCGCGCTGTTGCCCCAGGGCGCGGTGGAGCGCGTGGAGCGTGCAAAAAATATGGTGAAGCAGATGGATGAAGAAGGATTTGGTAATTGCACCAACACGGGTTCCTGCGAGGCCGAGTGTCCCAAGGAAATTTCACTGGAGAACATTGCACGCATGAACCGGGAGTTCATGATGGCGAACCTGAAGAAATAATTCCCCACTTAAGAATTTTTTAGGCCCGGGGGTTTCATTTCGCTTAAACTTCTTATCTTTTCCTCTCGAAAAGATGGCTGGTCTTCCAGGATCAACCATCATACATTCCATCATCAACCCTAAAAACCAATCCCATGATCAAATTCCTCTTCAACACTTTCGGCAGTGTGCCCGGCATTGGCGGCCCGCTTAAAGCAGCTTATGTTGGATCGCTTGTAAAAGACCTCGTTCAGCAAGGGAAGGACAGCCCCGCAAAGGCCGAACTTAAAGGACTTGCCGGTAACGAACTGGAGGCTGCGCTCAACGACCAGGCCAACAGCATGTACGATCAAACCATCACTCCTGTGGTGCAAAAGAACAACATCCCCGATGTGATCCACAATCCCATCAAGGAAAAGGCGATCGGTCAGCTGGTCACTGTGCTTCGCGATAAAGTAAAGGCGCAAGCGAACAAACAGGCGGGAAAATAAATCTTACTTTTTATTCGGTCATGAGAAGGAAAATAATCATCGCAATTATTTTTTCTGCGTTCTCATTTGCCCTTAACGCGCAGAATTACACCAAAGCCATCGGCCTGCGTATCGGTTTTGGTGCCGGGATAACGTACAAGCAGTTATTCAATAATAAAGCTGCGTTCGAACTCATTGCGGCTTACCAGTACCAGGAGAAAGGGTATACCATTACCGGCTTATACGAGATCCATAATTACCGCGCTCTTGGCGCTTCGCATCTCGCATTGGTTTACGGTGGAGGAGCGCACTTCGGGTATTATAACGGGGGCTATTATAAAAACCGCTCGGGGATCTATTACGAGGACAATGCCCCCAACGTGGGGCTGGATGTGCTACTCGGAATTGATTATTATGAACCGGGTTCCGCCATCAACTGGGGGCTGGACATAAAGCCTATGCTCGATTTCATTAATCCCGGCTTTCGTTTCTGGGATGCGGGTTTATCGATACGTTACGCTTTCCAGTAATTAACCGAAGTACACGACAAAAATCCCAAAGTTCCTTCAGCAGGACTTTGGGATTTCAGTTTTTGTGCCGAAGCCATTCCTTCGGAAAGATCTATTTCTTAATGATGATGCCCGCCCGGGCCGTGCACATGGCCGTGCGCGAGTTCTTCCTGGGTCGCATCACGAACTTCGAGTACCTCACCGGTGAAGTGCAGGTCCTTTCCAGCCATCGGATGGTTGAAATCCATTTTTACTTCTGTCAATGATATTTCTGTAACTTTTCCCTGCAGGTGGTTCCCTTTGTTATCAACCATCGGCAGAACAT
>DATDFI010000429.1:0-2676 GCA_036522695.1 Bacteroidia bacterium
CCTATCCTGTTTCGGGCTTAGGTAATTTCACCATGCAGGCCGGCTCTACCCTGGGAATAGGTGATGCGAATGGTATTTTAAGTGCCGGTGCCAGCGGCAATGTACAGGTTTCGGGCACGCGCACGTATAATTCAGTAGCCACTTATGAATATTACGGAAGTCAAACACCTCAATCTACCGGTAATTTTACCACCACTACCACGAGCGGAACATATCCCTGCCAAATCTCGAACATGATCATTAATAAGACGACCGCTACCAATATCGTTAACCTTACCAATACTACCGATATTACCGGTGGCGGTGGAGGCACATTAACACTTACTAAGGGAATATTGGTTACTTCGAGCACTGCGGCTACTGCTCCCTGGATACGTATTGCCAGCGGATCCTCTGTTTCACCTTCGGGCGGATCAGCTAACAGTTTCGTGGATGGATATATCCGGAAGGAAGGAAATACTGCATTTATTTTCCCTACCGGTGATGGAACAAAATGGAGAAGAATAGAGATGTCGGCCCCGAGTATAAGTACTGAATTTGAAGCCATGTACGTGAATTCTGCTTACGTGAATACCAGTACTATGTCAGCAACCCCAACAGTTCTTAATCACGTTAGCCTGTTGGAATACTGGATGCTCAGTAAACCACTTGGTGCGGATGCTGCAACAGCTAAGGTGAAACTTTATTGGGAAAATGCTTCGCAGAGTGGGTTGCTGAAATTTGATTCATTGGCCGTTGGAAGATGGAGCGGCACTTCCTGGGAAGATGCGAATTGTTACACCGGTTGCCCGGCCAACTGGACCAGCAGCACAGCCCAGCGTACTTATACTGGATCTGCTTCGGGTACAGGTGCAGGCACCATACAATCTAATACCGTTTCGAGTTTCAGTCCTTTTACTTTAGCTAGCATTGGTGCATTCTCTCCCAATCCTCTTCCAATAGAGCTACTGAGCTTCACTGCAACACTTAAGGGCAACATTACACAGCTGGATTGGACCACTGCTTCCGAAACGAATAATGATTTTTTTACGGTAGAGCGAACACGTGATGGGTTTACTTATGAAACGGTTGGAACCCTAAAGGGGGCTGGCAATAGCAACGAATTGTTAAGCTATCGCTTTTATGACCTCTTGCCATATAACGGGATATCCTATTATCGCTTAAAGCAGACCGACTATGACGGCAAAACCAGTTTTTCGGCACTCGCGGCCATCAATAACTCGGATAATGGAGAAAACCCCTTGATCGTTGCCCCGAATCCTGGTAGTGCTAACGTTCTTTTAAGTTTTGCTTCTGACAAAGACGGTGAAGCGACCATTAAAATTTACGACAATACCGGGAATCTTTTGCTTTCGCAGGTTAAAGGAATTGACTCAGGATCCAATAATATCAATATCGATATTTCCGGTTTTGCCAAGGGACTTTATTTTGTTACCGTTCTCCTCCCGGGCAATGAGCAGGAGATGAAGAAGGTCCGCATGATGAAATATTAAATCATTCTGCATTCCCACCTTAATTACTTCTCCCGAAGTCTTTTAAATAAGATCTTACCGGTTTGGCAAACCATATTTGTTATTTTCTTTTCCCGATGGGGTGCTTCCTGTCATTTGACCAACCTTGTACCGTGAAGTAGGCATCAGCCGGGTTGAAGGTGTCGGTTGAATAAAACAGGTTATCATAATTCAACGAGTAACCTCCGGGACATCCTTGAAGGTCTGTAGTATACTGGTCAATATAGACTTGCGCTACAACATTTTGTTCACTTGTAATGAAACCGTATAAATACGCCACGCCTCCCGATACGGTTATTGACATAGGGATTTGCCCTGAGTCAAAATTTGCCTGGAGGTTATTGACCAATGTGACCTCACAACCGTTTTGCTGTGCTTTTACAGAAGAAACACTGAAAAACAAGATTGCCATGCTAAAAAGTTTGATCGTTTTCATAGGTTTTCGTTTTAGTTTTACGATACAAACATATAGGCTCCCTGACGGCCCTGCATGCCGGTTTTAACCGGCCTACTGCATATGTAAGATTTTTGTATTTTTTGTTATTAAGCCCGCTACGTTTGAAACTGGAGATAAAGTTTTTACATTTGAGTATGCATCTTATACACCACCGAACTTTCTTCGCCCTTTTATTCCTTTCACACTTCGGCTTGTCGCAGCAGGTTTTTAATGCGCAATACAACTCGGTTGATAGTGTTGAAACCGCTTATGCCGGTCACGGCCAGGGCACCAACCTGGTTGCTTGCGGAAGGACCCTTGCTGGCAGCAAGGATGCCGTTGTAATAAAATTGGATAGTGCGGGCAGCGTAATATGGAGTAAATCTTTCGGAGGAACAGGATACGATGAGTTACAGGTAATAAAACCCACACATGATAAAGGATATATCGCTACAGGTTACACGAACAGTTTTGGCGTGGGTGGGCGTGATGCGATGCTGATCAAATTCGACAGCTCAGGAGGTGTTGAATGGTGCAAAACATTCGGCTCGGTATCGGATGACTGGGGCCGGGATGTAATTGAGACCAGTACCGGTGATTTTGTAATGGTTGGTGGCGCCAAATATAATGGTACGGCAAATTCAGGAAGTATTTTGATCGTGAAGACGGATAGTTCCGGTGTTCTAATATGGTCACGAATGCTGGGCGCATATTATGGATATGAAGGCG
>DATDFI010000430.1:0-3678 GCA_036522695.1 Bacteroidia bacterium
AAATCCTGCATCGCAAACCTGATTTATGCGTATCGGGCATCAACCACGGTTCCAATTTCTCCATCAACATTATTTATTCAGGAACCATGTCGGCTGCAGTGGAAGGCGCCATTGAAGGAATTCCTTCCGTAGGCTTTTCACTTTGCGATGAATCCATCAATGCTGATTTTGCCGGTTCGCAACTTGTGGCGAAAAGGATATGCGCGAATATTTTGAAGAATGGTTTACCCAAAGACACCTGCCTGAACGTGAACATTCCTCCTCTGAAAGCGGAAGAGCTGAAGGGGATACGCGTGTGCAGGCAGGCACGATCCAATTGGGTGGAAGAGCTGGATGAGCGCAAGGACCCCAGCGGTAAACCCTACTATTGGCTTACCGGCAAGTTCGTGAATTTTGAAAAAGGTAACCGGGAAACGGATGTGTGGGCGGTGGATCACGGTTATGTTTCGGTGGTGCCGGTGCATTTTGATATGACGGCTCACAATGCTATCAGCGAATTGAAAAAATGCAAGTATGAAGACGAGATTTGATCATTTGCTCATTGGCGCTGCGCTGGGACTTGTAGCTCCCGTGATCGTACTTTTGATCTTTTACGTGATCCGTTACAGTCATATTTCATTCGGCAGGTTTTTGCAAATGGTGAATATGGAAGGGACCTTTTCTCCGCGCATCAGCCTTTGCGTGATCGTGAACCTGCTCATCTTTTATCTTTTCATCTGGACCAACCGCTATTATTCTGCGCGCGGGGTGATACTCGCCACTTTTGTTTATGCGGGGCTGGTGATTTACCTCAAGGTACTCTGAGATGAAATATTACGTCATAGCAGGCGAAGCCTCTGGCGACCTCCATGCTTCCAACCTGGTGAAGGCGATAAAAAAGCTGGATACTTCTGCTGAGTTCCGCTGCTGGGGCGGTGATCTTTTGAAAGCCGAGGGCGCCACTTTGGTGAAACATTACCGTGACCTTGCTTTCATGGGTTTTGCCGAAGTGATCATGAACCTTCGCACCATTCTCCGCAATATCGATCTCTGCAAAAAGGATATTCTCGAATACAAACCCGATGCGCTCATCCTGGTGGATTACCCGGGGTTCAATTTGCGCATTGCTGAATTTGCGAAAGAGAAGGGATTCAGGATCTTTTATTACATCTCACCGCAAGTGTGGGCCTGGAAACAATCTCGTGTGCACAAGATCAAACGCGTGGTAGACCACATGCTGGTGATCCTTCCTTTTGAAAAGGAATTTTACCAACGCTTTGATCATAATGTGGATTTTGTCGGTCATCCTTTGCTGGATGCAATAGCGGGAAGAGAGGCGGTGAATGAAATGAAGTTCCGTGGCGAGTACGGGTTAAGTGATAAACCCATTATTGCCTTATTGCCCGGCAGCCGAAAGCAGGAGATCGCGGTGAAGCTGCCTGTCATGCTATCCATGCCTGTCAAATTCCCGGGCTACCAATTTGTGATCGCGGGCGCTCCCTCTTTGCCTCAGGAGTATTACGATGGATTTATTTCGAAGAGTGATGTGAAGATCGTTTTCGGGAAGACCTATGATCTTTTGTCCGTTTCACATGCTGCATTGGTGACCTCCGGCACAGCAACGCTGGAAACAGCACTGTTCAATGTCCCGGAGGTGGTTTGCTACAAGGGAAGCGCAGTGTCCTACCTTATCGCAAAACAGTTGGTGAAGGTGAAATATATTTCACTCGTGAACCTGATCATGGACCGGGAAGTAGTAAAGGAGTTGATACAAAAGGATCTCAACGAGAAAAACCTCGAAGATGAATTGAAGAGAATTTTATCGGGACCGGTGCGGGAAAGGATCTTATCCGATTATGCTGAATTAAGGAACAAACTGGGCGGAAGCGGGGCTTCGGCCAAAGCGGCAGCGCTCATCATGAATTATCTCGGGAAGAAATGAGGATACGGTTAGTGATCCTGGCGTTGTTTTGTTCCTCGCAGCTATTTGCAGGAGCCTTGCTCCGCGTTCGTATTTACACCACAACTGAGATATCTGCGGTTTCATTTACTGTTTCAGGAAACAGCTATAACGTGTGGTGCAGCGATAGCACGCAATTCACCGTTAAAGCCGGCACAAATTTCTCTGTTTCTTTTATTCACGATTCCCTTCAGCTGAAACGAAACGATACCCTGATTGGGAAATATACTTTGGTAAAAGTCACCGAGCAGGTAGTGGGAGGAGAGATGAAAGGGTTTTTCAAAATAAAACTCAATATACCCGACAAACCCGCCCGCGTTTACGATGACGGGCTGGAGTTCGCTCCCGTGGCCGGTTTTCTTCGGGTCTTGAATCTTGTCGATATTGAACACTACACGCAGGGTGTGATACAGGCCGAGGTGGGAAAAATGAACCCGCTCGAATTCAATAAGGTCAAAGCGATCATAATCCGCACCTATTCGCTCAGTAATCTCCGTAAACATGAACCCGAGAATTACCACCTCTGCGATCAAACGCATTGCCAGGTTTACCGGGGAAAGAGTTACGTGGAGAATATCATCAATGCCACCACCCAAACCCAAGGTCTCGTACTCGTTGACACTTCCGTTGCGCTGGTGAATGCTGCGTTTTTTTCCAATTGTGGCGGGCAAACCTGTAATTCCGAAGATGTGTGGATCAGGTCGCTCCCGTACCTGCGTTCGGTAAAGGATACATTTTGCTGCCGTTCGCTTGATGCGGTGTGGGAGAAAAAGATCCCGAAGAAGGATTGGCTGAATTATTTTGAAAAGAAATATAAACTCAACACTTCTGATTCAACTGTCACAAATCAACTGCTTTCTTTCTCCCAGGACAGCGGTAAGATCTATTTCATGCAGCAGCCGGCTGTACCTTTGAAGGTTTTGCGTGACGACTGGAAATTGAAATCCACCTTTTTTTCGGTGGAGCAGTCGGGAGAATTTGTGTTATTGAAAGGTCGTGGGTTCGGGCATGGAGTGGGCTTGTGCCAGGAGGGGGCCATGCGCATGGCGAAGCTGGGTTACACTTCGCAGCAGATCATCGATTTTTATTACCAGGATGTAACGCTCATTGACCTCCAGAAACTGGAATTCTTCAAAGAGGAATGATGGTAAAAAAAATCCCGCTCGGCTCGAACGGGATCTTCTGCAGTACTTTTTTATTCTAGTAGTAAGTCAGCCTTCTCACCTCCGCCAAATGTTTGGCGAAACGGATCACCTGGCGCGTATAACCGTATTCGTTATCGTACCAAACGTAAAGGACGATGTTCTTTCCATCCTTGCTGATGATAGTAGCAGGGCTGTCGAAGATGGAAGCGCAGGGATTTCCCACGCAATCGCTCGACACCAGTTCGTTCGAGAAGGAATATTGGATCTGTTCAACAAGGTCACCGTTGAGCGCTGCATCGCGCATGATCTCGTTCACACCCTCCTTTGTAGTAGGTTTTGAAACCGCGAGATTCAGGATCGCGAGTGATACATCAGGCGTGGGAACGCGAACGGCATTCCCGGTAAGTTTGCCTGCGAGATCAGGAATAACTTTTGCCACTGCTTTATCAGCGCCCGTTTCGGTGATCACCATATTGATGGCGGCAGAGCGACCCCTGCGGAATTTAGAGTGAAAATTATCGAGCAGGTTCTGGTCGTTGGTATAAGAGTGGATCGTTTCGATATGCCCGGATTCGATCCCGAGTGTGCGCCTGA
>DATDFI010000431.1:0-2521 GCA_036522695.1 Bacteroidia bacterium
ATGCCACTGATGCCGATGGAGACAGCCTCGTTTATGAATTGATGGCTCCCCCCGGTACGCAGAATTATGTTTTGCCCTACAATAATTTTTATTTCGGTTGCGACAGTATAACAGGCAAGATTTCCTGGGACCAGCCCGATTCGGTGGGTTCTTTTTGTTTTGATGTGAGGATCGTAGAGTACAGGAGGATCAGTAATCAATATTATATAGTTGGACAAACCATGCGTGATGTGTATGCTAACGTGTTTTTGGCCACTTCCGTGAATGAAGCGGAAAGCGGGAGACCCTCCTTTGTTGTTTCTCCCCTTCCCTCGGGTGATAAGGTGAACATCACGTTTGTTGAGGGAACAGTTTTTGATAGGAATTCCCTGCAGGTTTTTGATGTGGAGGGTAATAAAATTGAAGTGAAATATACTATTCAGCGGTCAACATTCGTTATTGAGAGCAATGGCCTTTCCCCGGGGCTGTATATGTTCCTGCTGAATACAGATCGTTCCGCAACGGTTCGCGGAAGGTTCATGATCATCGAATAAGAAATGAAAAAGCTTTTACCCTTCCTTCTTGTGCTTTTGTGCGCAAATGTTTTCGCCTCGCATTACCGTGCGGGTGAGATCACCTGCGAGTGGGTGGGGCCGGGACTCACCAACTACAAGATAACCGTGGTCACCTATACCAATACCTGCAACACCCAGGCCGATGACCAGAGTGTGATGATCTACATAAACCTCTTCGACAGCGTTGCTGCTCCGCGTACGAACGGGAACGGAAATGGGGTGATGATCGCAAACTGTTTTAAGAAAAACATTTACGAGGCATATTATTCTTTCCCCGGGCCCGGTGCATATACGGTTCACATCGAGCAACCCAATCGCAAGGCGGGAATAGTGAACATGGCCGACCCGCTTGATACGCCATTCTGGATCGAAACATTTTTGAAGGTCAATACCATTCTTGGACATAACAGCACACCTGTTCTTTTATATCCCCCGCTCGATTCGGCCTGCGTGGGACAATGTTTCACACATAATCCCAATGCCTACGATCCCGATGGTGACAGCCTTTCTTTTACACTTGCCAATTCGCTGGGTGCGGGTGGGCAGCTTCCCACGGGCTATTATGTTCCCCAGGGCGTAACCGTAAATGCTCTCACAGGCGATCTCACCTGGTGCACGCCACAATCCGTTGCTAATTTTTACCCGCAGGAATATAACCTCGCCATGATCATTCACGAATGGAGAAAGGATACGATCACGGGAATGCGTTACGAGATCGGGCATGTGGAGCGCGACCTTGAAGTGGATGTGTTCAACTGCAATAATTCCGACCCGGTGGTCCAGGCCAATGATACCTGCGTGCTTTCCGGGAATAACCTTGTGATGAACGTAACCGCTACCGATCCTGATAACGATATGCTTACGCTTTCTGCAACGGGCTCGCCTTTTACATTCAACCCTGCAGCTGTGTTCACCACTCCCCTTCAGCCTCAATTGCCGGTTGCCACCGGAATATTTACCTGGAGCACCATTTGTAATGAAGTGCGTAAAAGTCCTTACCAGGTCCAATTCAAAGCGCAGGATAATTCCACGCCCATTTCTCTTTCCGGTTTTAAAAGTGTTTTTATCACGGTTATTGCACCTGCCCCGCAAAACCTCAGCGCGGTTCCCGGTTGTGATCACATCACTTTAAGCTGGAATGCCGAAGGCTGTGATCCGCAGAATAATCCTTTGCTGGGGTATAATGTATATCGCAAAAGTGATTGTTCCAACTGGAATCCTTCCCAGTGCGAAACGGGTGTGCCTTCCTATACGGGTTATGTTTTGATCGGAACCACTGCGCAACTCACTTACACGGACAATGCAGTTTCCATGGGGAACAATTACTCCTATCGCATCGCTGCGCGTTATTCCGATGGCGCGGAGAGTTATGCTTCGTCACCGGTTTGCGTAGCTCCATTGCAGGAGGTCCCGGTGATCACCAACGTGGATGTGGTCAGCACGGGTTTGAGTGACACGATCAATATCAGATGGCTGAAGCCGCTTGCCGGTGTGAATGGCCTTGATACGATCGCGAACCCCGGTCCATACGAATACAGGGTATTCCGTGCGCAGGGATTTTCGGGAACAGGCTCGCAGGTCATTTCCTTCACAGCTAATTCTTATTCCTCGCTCAATGTTACTTCCTATACGGATGTGGCACTGAATACAGCCGGCAATCCCTGGTATTACCAGGTCCATTTTTATTCGAACGGCAACGAGATATGCAAAGCAACAGGTGCTTCATCGGTTTATTTGTATGCCCCTGTTCCTAACGATAACCGGCTCACCCTGGGCTGGAGTTCGAATGTGCCCTGGAATAATTACAGTTATGACGTGTACAGGAAAACGCCTTTTGCCGGGTACACCTACCTCGGCACTACTACTGCTACAACATTTACAGATACCGGCTTGGTGAATGGCCGGAATTATTGTTACAAGATAAAAGCGTATGGACAATACAGCGATCCATCTCTCCCGGCCCCGCT
>DATDFI010000432.1:0-2754 GCA_036522695.1 Bacteroidia bacterium
GCGGATAGCGGGTTGCTTGGCTGCATTGTACTTCAACGCGATCTTGATCAGGCCCTGCTTGTTCTCGCTGTCCTCGAATTTGTAGTTGAGGATATAGCCTTTTTCGAACAGGATCTTGGTGATGTCCTTCTTCAGGTTAGAAGCGGGGATCTCCACCACCCTGTGCTGGGCTTTGAGCGCATTTCTCAATCGGGTCAGGTAATCTGCAATACTATCTGTCATTGTTATCGTTTTGTCCTTTTCGCTTTGGCGAAAATGATTTTTAATTTTTTTCTTTCGATTCCGTTCTACCAGCTTGCCTTTGTCACCCCGGGTATCTTGCCCATCAAAGCAAGTTCGCGGAACTGGTTGCGGCAAATGCCGAACTGGCGCATGTACCCACGGGGACGACCGGAAAGTTTGCAGCGGTTACGCTGGCGCACCGGTGAAGAATTGCGCGGGAGTTTGCTGAGGGCAACATAGTCACCTGCTTTTTTCAGCTCCTCTCTTTTTTTGGCGTAACGGTTCGCGAGTTTTACTCTTTTGCGCTCGCGTGCTTTCATCGACTCTTTTGCCATCTTTTATTTTTTAGCGTTTTTGAATGGTATTCCGAATTCTCTCAACAAAGCGTAAGCTTCTTTGTCATCTTGCGTAGAGGTCACGAAGGTGATGTCCATACCGTTGATCTTGCTCACTTTGTCAATGTTGATCTCCGGGAAGATGATCTGCTCGGTGATGCCGAGGGTGTAATTACCTTTCCCGTCAAAGCCTTTCTCGTTCACACCCCGGAAGTCGCGGATGCGGGGGAGAGCAGCGGCTACCAGGCGATCGAGGAACTCATACATGGTATTTCCACGCAGGGTCACACGCACACCTATGGGCACTCCTTTACGGAGTTTGAAGTTTGAAATATCTTTTTTCGAATAGGTCGCAACAGCCTTTTGGCCTGTGATCGCGGTCATTTCGTTGATGGCAGCTTCGATAAGTTTTTTATCGGCAACAGCATCTCCAACACCCTGGTTGATGCAGATCTTCTCCAGTTTTGGAACCTGCATAGGTGTTTTGAATTTGAACTCGTTCTGCAGCGCAGGAACGACATCCTTCTTGTACTTGTCTTTTAATCTCGGACTGTATGACATGATCTTACTTTATTACTTCGTTTGTCTTTTTTGAATAACGTACGAGCTTGCCGGTCTTCTCATCAGGTTTGCGACCCACACGAGTTACTTCACCGCCCTGGACGAGCATGAGGTTGGAAACGTGGATAGACGCTTCTTTTTTGATGATACCACCTTGCGGGCTCTTGGTGTTGGGCTTGGTATGGCGTGAAACCATGTTCACACCTTCCACGATGGCACGCATGGTGCCGCGATCCACCGAAAGCACTTTGCCTTCTTTGCCTTTCGAGTTGCCCGATATCACTTTCACGATATCGTTCTTTCTTATTTTCAATTTCTTTTGCATGACAAAATTCGGGTTTAAGATTAAAGCACTTCGGGTGCGAGTGATACGATCTTCATGAATTGTTTTTCACGGAGTTCACGGGCAACCGGTCCGAAAATACGCGTGCCTCTCAATTCATCCTGGGCGTTCAGCAGTACCACGGCATTATCGTCAAAGCGGATGTAAGAACCATCAGGTCTTCTGGTCTCCTTCGCGGTGCGTACCACGATCGCTTTTGAAACTGCGCCTTTCTTGATGCCTCCCGAAGGAAGAGCGTGCTTCACGGTAACCACCACTTTGTCGCCAACGCGGGCGTATCTTTTTTTGGTGCCGCCCAGTACACGGATCACTAAAACCTCTTTAGCTCCGCTGTTATCGGCCACCACACATCTTGATTCCTGCTGTATCATGACTATTTACGATTTAGGATTTACGATTTACGATTTCAGGCGTAAAGGGTAAATCGTATATATTATTTTGCTCTTTCGATGATCTCAACCAGTCTCCAGCGCTTGTTCTTGCTCATCGGCCTGGTCTCCACAATGCGAACGGTATCGCCCACTTTAGAGTCGTTCTTCTCATCATGCGCCATGAAAGTTGAAGTGCGCTTGATGAATTTACCGTACTTCGGGTGTTTCACTTTACGTTCAACGGAAACAACAATAGACTTGCTCATCTTGTTGCTGCTTACGATACCGATCTTTTCTTTTCTGTTATTTCTTTCCATTGCCTGATTTTTTTACTTCAGCTAATTCTCTTTTGCGGAGTTCGGTCTTCATGCGTGCGATCTCCTTGCGGTTGGTGCGCATCTTCAAAGGGTTCTCCACCGGTGAGATGGAGTGATTGAAGCGCATCTTGGCCAAAGCCGCTGATTCTTCTTTTATCTTTTCACGAAGGTCATTCGTGCCGAGTTGTGACAGATCCTGGCGTTTCATTTCCTGTTTTGTTAAGCGTTTGTTTCAGAATAATTCCTGCGCACTACAAATTTCACGGGAATAGGGAGCTTTTGTGCCGCAAGGCGCAAAGCTTCTTTGGCCGTAGCGATCGGAACACCGTCTGCTTCGAAGATGATGCAACCGGGTTTTACCACGGCCACCCAGAATTCGGGGCTGCCTTTACCTTTACCCATACGCACCTCTGCAGGTTTACGGGTGATCGGTTTGTCGGGAAATACATTCAGCCAAACCTGGCCTTCACGTTTCATGAAACGTGTAACCGCGATACGGGCCGCTTCGATCTGACGACTGGTGATCCAGGCAGGCTCTAATGATTTTATTCCGAAAGAACCGAATGCAAGCTCAGCGCCACGGGTGGCTAAGCCTTTCATTTTGC
>DATDFI010000433.1:0-6312 GCA_036522695.1 Bacteroidia bacterium
GTAAGAGGTAAGAGGTAAGAGGTAAGGGGTAAGGGGTAAGAGGATAAGAGGGGAATGGGGTAAGGGGTCAAACAATCAATAAGAGAATATAGCATGAACAATATAGAAGTATCCGATCTGAAACTGAAGATCATTGAAGAATGTCTCATCCAATTCAATGATCAGAAAAATTTTGTGACTCTTGATGCCTGGAAAAATTCTAGGGCGGTAAAGATTTTCTTTTACAAAAAGATACTTCCTGGATTACCTGCGGAGGAAAAACTTAATCTTGCCATTCAGATAAGAAAAGCGGCCACAAGTATTACACTAAATATTGCAGAAGGGTACGGCAGATTTCATTATAAGGAGGAAGCTCAATTTTACAGGATATCTCGTGGGTCGTTATACGAACTTTTGGATGCATTGATCTGCTGTTTTGATCTTGATTACATTAGCGAAGAGATATTTAGAGAAGGCTTTGCCCTGATCGAAGAAGCAAAAAAGATGTTAAATGGCTATGTACGATACATTCTTAATCAGAAAAAAATTATTGAATGAAAAAACTTCTTTCGACCACCCCTTACCTCTTACCTCTTACCCTCTTTGCCTTTTTCTCCTCCTGTGAGAAAGAGATCACGGTCGATCTTCCCCAGCCCAAACAAAAGATCGTGGTGGAAGGTCACGTGGAAACGGGACAAAAACCGTATGTGATACTCACGGATAACCAGGGTTATTTCGACCCGGTGGATTCGTTCACCGTTTATAATTCCATTATTCAAACAGGGTTTGTCACCATCAGTGACGGTTTTACCACCGATACGCTCACACTCACGGTTGACTTTAATTATTTACCCCCGCTGGTTTACAAAGCACACAACATGGTTGGCGTGGTGGGAAGAACATATCACCTCACCGTTGTTGCACATGGAAAAACGCTTACTGCTACAACAACCATCCCGCAACCCGTGCCGCTCGACAGTTTGTGGTTCAAATTGTACAGCACGGCCAATGATTCGCTCGGTTTTGTGTGGGCGCGCATGACGGAGCCGGCAGGATTTGGAAATGCATACCGCTGGATGGCAAAACGCCTGCACAAGGATGCCACGTTCATCCCTCCTTTCGGTTCTGAGTTCGATGATAAATTCATTGACGGACAAACTTTTGATTTTGCTTTCAATCGCGGGGAGGCACCCAACTCCAATGCTATTGACGACCAGAACGGTGAAGCAGGATTTTTCAAGAAAGGCGATACCGTGGCCGTAAAATTCTGTACCATCGATCACGATGCATTCTTATTTTACCGATCTTACGATGCCGACCATTTCAGTACCGGGAATCCATTTGCCTCGCCTGCTTCGGTGATCAGCAACATTTACCCGCAGGAAGATGCGCTGGGAATATTTTGCGGCTATGGAACTTCGCTGGATACCGTGGTTTTGGTCCCCTGAAAAAATAACGAGTAGCAAGTAACGAATAACAAATAACGATTAACGAATCACGTACAATTTATGCCAGAACAAAATGAAACCGTAAAGTGCCTGATCATCGGGAGTGGTCCCGCAGGATATACCGCAGCCATTTATGCCTCGCGTGCCGACCTCAAGCCATTGATGTACACCGGCATGGAACAAGGCGGACAATTGACAACCACCACTGATGTGGAAAATTACCCGGGATACCCAAAAGGAGTTCATGGCCCGAAGATGATGGAAGATTTTAAGGAGCAGGCCGAACGTTTCGGTACCGAGATACGCTTTGGCATTGCAACGGCCGTTGACTTTTCGAAGCAGCCGTATAAAGTCACCATTGATGAAACGAAAACGATCTATGCGCACACGGTGATCATTGCCACAGGCGCATCGGCCAAGTGGCTGGGCCTGGAGAGCGAGCAGCGTCACCGTTTGAACGGAAGCGGTGTAACGGCCTGCGCAGTGTGCGATGGCGCGTTGTACCGCGGGCAGGTAGTGGCGCTGGTGGGCGGTGGCGATACCGCTGCGGAAGAGGCTACATACCTCGCCAAACTCTGCAAAAAAGTATTCATGATCGTGCGCAGGAATGAGCTGCGTGCATCCAAAGCCATGCAGCATCGCGTGCTGAATACTCCCAATATTGAAATGGTGTGGGAATCGGAAACGATGGAAGTGATGGGCGATGAATTTGTGAACGGGGTGAAAGTGCGCAACGTAAAAACAAAACAGGAACGTGTGCTCGAGGTGACCGGCTTTTTTGTGGCGATAGGGCACAAGCCCAATTCGGATATTTTTAAGGGCTGGCTCGATATGGATGAGCTTGGATACATCAAAACCATTGCAGGCTCATCGCGCACCAATATTGAAGGTGTGTTTGCAGCCGGTGATGTGCAGGACCATATTTACCGCCAGGCGGTGACGGCCGCGGGCAGCGGGTGTATGGCTGCGCTGGATGCAGAAAGGTATCTCGCGGCAAAAGGAGTGCATTGATTTTTGTAAGCCCAGGCAAATGCGGGCGGTGCCTGGAAGCGGCAGCGAGAATAGCGATCCAATGCTGCCCGCTTCACGAGTCGAGCACATAGCATTCGCTTCAATTGGCAGTGAACAATTGAATTGTTTATTTATTAGATTTGCCTTTCATGAAGAAAATCCTTACGATACTTCTTCTTTTTGTTTTGACCGCCAATACCTTTGCCCAGATCAGGAAAGGAATTGTGTACAAAATCGTGCCCTATGATTCGGCTTACGGTATCACGATGTTTGAAAAGCTGAATTTTTTCCTGGGTGGTGATTCGGTGCGTTATGATATTAAAGGTTATTCTGCTTCGGGCTGGTACGAAGATTACTGGGAGAGCGGCCAGGTATTGCACAAGGGTTATTATGCAGAAGGGCATTTGACGGTTTACAAGAATTATTACGAGCACGGGCAGGTGGAGCGGGAATTCAAGAGTGAATTCAACAAGGCTACGATGAATACCTGGTGGCCCAGCGGCAAGCCGCATGCAATGATAGAATATGCGCGCCAGGACGGGCAGGTGAACGTGGTGAAGGAAACGGACTATTTTGAGAACGGCCAGCAGGAATTCACGGAGGAATACGACAAACATGGAGTATATATCACGCGCAATTTCTTTTATGAGAACGGTAAACCCCAATCCTCCCTTCAACTCACCGATCCCAAAAAAGGCGTTTACGACAGTAAAGAATATTTTGAGAACGGCAACGTGAAGGAACAGGGCCAGCTGCACTACAACAAGGGTCTTGGCGATTTCCAGAAAGAAGGCCAGTGGCAGGAATACAATGCCGAAGGTAAACTCATTGCCGAACGCACTTACTCCAAGGGCGAAATGACCAACGAGAAAACGTATTGATCGCGGTGCGATTTCAAAAAATATTTTATTTCCTTATTTTTTTTCCGGGCCTTCCTTATAAACATAAAATTCCAGGAATACTTTATATGGTACCCCGGCCCATATTGCTAATAATTGCAGGAACAGCACTTTTCAAAACAGGCACAATAAGAAATAAAAAATCCCTTCCATGGGAAAGGGATTCATTGGAAAAAGGTGCTGGTGATCTTAACCTATCTTCTTTACGTTAACCGCGTTTAAACCTTTTTTACCCTCGGTCACTTCGAAGCTTACCTTGTCGTTAGCGGTGATCTGGTCAACCAAACCTGTCGCGTGAACGAAAACTTCCTGGCCGTTATCATCAGCGATAATGAACCCGTAACCTTTTGTTACATTAAAGAATTTTACTTTACCTGTTTTCATTGTATTAGTAATTAATTATTAGTCCCCCAAAGCTACGTAAATATTTTTACCAGCAAACACCCCCTCTAAAAAATTTAGGTGGTTCCGGATTTGTCTATTTTTACGACCGGCTTAATGAAAAGATCACTGCTCCTCCCCTTTTGTTTTACACTCATTTTGCAATTTTCATGCAGCACCTCTGCATTCTTTTATTATCCCATTCACGAGATCAAATATCATCCCGATACCACGCAGTGTCGTTACGAAACCGTGGACTTTCCCACAGCCGGTGGAAGCAAGCTCAACGGTTGGTTTATCAAACCCAAAGCGGGGATCCCGATCACAGGCACCGTACTATTTTTTCATGGCAACGGAGGAAATATAGGTTACCAGTTCGCCCCGCTCATTCCTCTCGCTGCAGCGGGATTTCAATCCCTGGTGTTCGATTACCGTGGCTATGGCGACTCGCCCGGGAAACCTTCGCAGGAAAAGGTGCTCGAGGATGGGCTTGCAGCACTCGATTATATAAGGAGCCGCGATGATGTGAAAGGGACCAAACTTATTTTGTTCGGGCAGTCGCTGGGCGGACATTTAGCAATCGTAGTGACCGCACAAAAACAAAACATGATCGATGCATTGATCACCGAAGGAGCTTTTACCGCGCACGAGGATATTGCCGTATACCGCGGCAAACACGATTTTTTTGCACCGGGATTTCTCACCCGCTGGTGCGTACCCTCGAAGTACGATGCGATCGATGTGATACAAAAAATCAGCATCCCCAAGCTTTTCATTCACAGTTCGGAGGATGAAACCATTCCCTTTCGCATGGGAAAACAACTGTATGAAAAAGCAGCGGGGCCCAAAGAATTCTGGGAGATAAAAGGTCCGCATATACGCTGCTGCAAATTATATACAGCTGAGTTCGTGCAGCATTTTGAAAAAATAATCGAGTGAGTTTACCACCAATGAGAAAATAAGATCATAATAGCCATTTTTCCCTTACCTCCTTATTCCCCTATTTTCTATTTCCTCATTCCCTGCCCTAACTGATCCAACGCGGCTGCCCGTCACCATCCACCAGGAAGATACGGAGGCCCGAACATTTTGATAATCCCCTCGCCACTTCTATCGCAGGTTTTTCAAAATCGGAAATATAAACCGTGAACCGCTTTTTATCCTCCGAAACAAGATTCACTTTGAACTTGTAATCATAATGCATCACGATGGTGGTTCCCTTTGTGCCAGCAGCATATTTTTGCTTGGCCCTGAAAACCGAAATGTATGTTGGTGAGGGAAAATCCACCCAACCGCCTTCCTTGTAATTTCCCACACGCATATACCTCCGGTAACGGTCGTTCAGGAAATCAACCTGGATCCCGCCCGGGCAAAAAAGTACGAAGAGCCCGACCGGGTAATAGAAGAAAATACGATGATGACTGGCGGCAGGGAAAAGGAGTAAAAGAGAAACAAAAACAGTGAATGCCCTCACCGAGTAAGGAAAATAATGCCGCAGTTTCATATCGAAAATCCCAACCTGCATCTCTTGTTTATTACCGAGTAAATTACATTAAAAATACGAGCCGGCAATGTTCATCTGGCGCTTTATGGAATATGGTTCACCATCGCATCCCTCTCATGTCTCAAGTCTCATGTCTCAAATCTCCTATCTTAGCAAAACAAAATCATTCCGATGAATAAACTCCGCACCCTGCTCAGCGCAGCACTGCTCTTCGCTGGTCTCAGCCTCCGGGCAACCGAAAAACCCCAGGAAATAAAAGCGCCAATCACTTCGGTGAAGGTTTGTCTTAATTCAGCGCTTATCACGCACACGCAAAAAGTGAAATTGAAAAGCGGGATCAATAAGCTGGCCTTCGTGGGATTGGCCATGAATATCGAGCCACGCCACATCAGCCTGCGCAACCTGGGTAAAACGGAATTGCTTTCGCTGCACTTACTGCAACTCAGTGATACGAGTGATATTACCTATCTCCCGCAGGATGTGCTGGGCATGCTGCACGGCAGCAAAGATTCATTGCAGATGATGCAAAGGAACATCGATAAATGTTTTTTCGAGTTGCAGGGACTTTTGCTCGAGCAGGAAATGCTGGTGAAAAATGATGATATCATTCCCAACGGCAAACAAATCTCACTCGCTGATCTTAAAATGACCACCGACTATTACCGGGATCGTTACGCAACCCTGGGTCAACTCATCCTCGACAAACAAAAGGAACTGGAGCAACTTCGTAAAAATAAAGTGCGCGCGCTCAAGTCGGCTTTTGATGTGGAAAATTCACTGGAAGGCAATATGAACTTCTGCCTCATCCTTGCTGAACTGAATAACCCGGAGGCAGAATCATCACCCGACCTCGAACTTTCGTACCTCGCCCGCGAAGCCGGCTGGATCCCCATGTACGAAGTGCTTTCGCAGGACAATAAATCCCTGCACATCAACTACCGGGCAAAGATCCTTAACAATACCGGCATCGACTGGAATAACCTGAACATCGTGCTCAGCACAGCCGATCCTTCCCAATATTACGAAGCCCCGGACCTCGATCCTTTCCTGGTAGGCAGTAATGACAATGTGTATTCTTACAATGAACCTT
>DATDFI010000434.1:0-5645 GCA_036522695.1 Bacteroidia bacterium
ACACTTACGCTGCCCGGTATCGCTGGTATCGTGCTCACCATCGGCATGTCGGTGGATGCGAACATTCTTATTTTCGAGCGCATCCGCGAAGAGTTGAATTCCGGGAAAGGATTACAGCTTGCGATCAAGGAAGGTTTTGCCAATGCACTTTCTTCCATTATCGACTCGAACGTGACCACGCTTCTCCTCGGCTTGATCCTGTTCGCTTACGGAACCGGTCCCGTGCAGGGCTTCGCCACCACGCTGATCATCGGTATCCTCACTTCATTGTTCTGCGCGATCTTCATTTCGCGTTTGATCTTCGACCGCATGCTGAACAAAAAGCGCGACATCGCTTTCTGGAACAAGTACACCCAGCACGCATTCAAGAACATCAACATCAATTTCGTTGCAAGACGTAAACTCTATTACCTCTTTTCAGGATTGATCATTACGCTCGGTGTGGTGTTCTTCTTCAAACACGGCTTTAACCTGGGTGTGGATTTCAAGGGAGGGCGCTCTTACGTGGTGCGCTTTGATAAACCCGTTTCTACGGAAGACGCCACCAAAGACCTGAAAGATGCGTTCGGTATGGCTCCCGAAGTGAAAACATTCGGCACCGACAATACACTTAAGATCACCACCACCTATAAGATCGAGGACCCGGGTGCGGATGTGGACAAGCAGGTGGAAGCCAAACTCGCTGAAGGGCTGAAACCGCTCAGCAGCTCCTATAAGATCATACAATCCAATAAAGTGGGCGAGACCATTTCACGCGACATACGCAACAGCTCATTCTTAACCGTGCTGTTCGCCTGCGTGGTGATGTTCTTCTTCATTTTGATACGATTCAAAAAATGGCAGTACGGCCTGGGCGCAACAGTGGCGCTCTTCCACGATGCGCTGGTGGTGCTTTCGTGCTATACCATCTTCAATGGAATATTACCCTTCTCGCTCGAGGTGAACCAGGATTTCATCGCTGCGATACTTACGGTAATGGCTTACTCCATGACGGATACCGTGGTGGTGTTCGACAGGATCCGCGAATACCTCGCGAACAGCAATAAAAAAGAGATGAACCTGGAAGAGAAGAAAGGTTTGATCAACTACGCGCTCAATGCAACGCTGAGCCGTACCATCAACACTTCACTCACCATCTTCATCGTACTGCTCGCCATCTTCCTTTTCGGTGGAGATGTGATACGCGGCTTTGCTTTCGCATTGCTCATCGGTATCGTGATCGGGACTTACTCATCGATCTGTATTGCAACACCGGTGGTGGTTGACCTCGACCGCGGTGATGCGAAGAGTGACAAAAAATAATTCCTGGAAAATAAACGGGAACCCGTCCTGGGAAATTGGGACGGGTTTTTTTATTTGCTTTCGCCCGAACCATGCGCCCCTTTCCCCTGAAGATTTAATTTGAAATCCTCCCTTTTTTTCCCTACGTTTGATACTTATTTTTTTCAAAAAAACGGATCTCCATGCCCCGGGAAAGATCTTCATCATCGACCACACTTCTGAAAGGCGAGCAAAAGCCTTTGGCGAAGATCGATGCGTTGAACGAGCAGGCATGGGACCTCAACCGCAAGGACCCGAAAAAGGCCACCGAGACCGCTGAAGAAGCCCTCCGCTTATCCCGCGAAATAAATTATCCGAAAGGACAGGCCTTCGCTTTGCGCACTATTGGCGCCTGCTGCATCTGGCTCTCGAAGAACGAGGAGGCAATGGAACATTGCGTGAATGCCATCGAGCTGCTCAAAGAAATAGGTGATAAAAAAGAAGAAGCGCAGGTCACTTACAACATCGGCACCAATTTTTACTACATGGCCGATTACGACAATGCGATCAAGTACTACATGCTCTGCTACCGCATTAACGAAGGCATCAACAACCTTATCGGGATGGCGGATGCGCGCAATGGCATGGGCGCAGTGTATTACACCACGGGTGAAAATGAAAAAGCCATTGAGAACCTGGACAAGGCGCTGGCGATGAGCGAAGAGGTGGGCGACACCCTGATACGGCCGAAAATTTTGGACGGGCTCGGTGAATGCTATGCCAATCTCAAACAGTACGATAAGTCCATAGAGTACATGTTCCGCAGCCTCGAGTTCACGAAGATGCGCAGCGGTACCGAACAGGTCCAGGGCTTCGCATTGAACGGGATCGGGAAAATTTATTTCATCAAAGGCGATCACCGCAAGGCCCTGCTTTATTACAATGAAAGCTTGACCGTTCGCAAAAAGATCGGGCATAAGATAGGTGAAGTAAGTACACTCATCGACATCGGTCGTGTTTATTTCAAACAGGGAAAGAACGCAAAGGCCATTGAAGTGCTGGAGAAGGCCATGAACATCTCTACGCGCATCAAACACAAAGAAGGCGTAAGCCAGTCGGGAGAGATCCTATCGCAGGTTTACGAAAAAACAGGCAAGACCAAAAAGGCATTCGACTACTTCAAAAAGTTCCACGCGGCAAAGGAAGAAGTGCTGAAGGAGAAGGACACGAAAAAAAGCCGGAGCCTCGAACTGCAGTTCCGCATGGAGCAGATGGAGAAGGAGCGCGAGCTGCTCCGCCAGAAAAATAAAGACCTCGAATCGTTTTACAACGATGTTACGCTGCTGAGCGAGATCGGGCAAAAGATCATCGCGAGTTTATCCGTAGAAGTGATCGTGGAAACGGTTTACGAGAACGTGAACGCCATGATGGATGCGGCCGGCTTCGGCATCGGGCTTTTGGCTGACGAGGGAAGATCAGTGGTGTTCCCGGTTTATATCGAGGAAGGCGAGCGATTGAAAGACATCCGCTACGATACCGCTGACAAGGACCGCCTCACGGTATGGTGCCTCGATCATAAAAAAGAGATCTTCATCAACGATTTCCGTAACGATGTAAAACATTACATACACAATGTGCAGGCCCCGCTCGCAGGGCGAAATGTTGAATCCATTCTTTACCTGCCCCTGGCGGTGAAAGACAAGATCCTTGGCGTGATCACGGTGCAGAGTTTTGAAAAGAATGCCTACACGCCTTACCATCTCAACATGCTGCGCAACCTGGCCATGTATGCAGCCATCGCGCTGGAGAATGCAAGCTTGTATTCCAACATGGAAGCCGAGGTGAAGAACCGCACCAGCGAGGTGGTGAAACAAAAAGAAGAGATCGAGCGCACCTACAAGAACACGCAGCTCCTGGGCGAGATCGGCCAGCAGATCACTTCCACCCTCGATTTCGACACCATCTTCAACAAACTTTACGAAAGCGTAAATAAACTGATGGATGCGGAATGCTTCGGGGTTCGCATCTATCACCCGGACACCAACCAGGCCGAATATAAATTCGAGATCGAGAACGGCACACGTTATGAAAGTGTGATGGTACCCATGACCGATGACAACAACTATACGGTATGGTGCATCAAGAACAGGAAAGAGATCTTCCTGAATGATAACGAGAAGGAATACCACAAATATGTGAAGCAGATACGCGTGGTGAGCGGTGAAATGCCGCACTCGCTCTTATTTTCTCCAATGATGATCGGTGACCGCCTTGTGGGTGTGATCACCGTGCAGAGTTTCAAAAAGAAAGCGTACAGTCCTTACCACCTCGATATACTTCGCACGCTGGGCACCTACACGGCCATCGCGCTCGAGAACGCGAACCTGTACGAGAACATGGAAGAGAAAGTGAAGGAGCGCACGGTGGAAGTGGTGAAGCAGAAAGAAGAGATCGAAAAGACCTACGAGAACACGCGCCTGCTGAGCATGATCGGCAAGGACATCACCGCCACGCTTTCGGTGAACGAGATCATTGAGAAAGTGTATGCGAATGTGAATACGCTCATGGATGCTTACACCTTCGGCATAGGCATTTATAAAAAGGACGAAGAGATCATTGCCTTCCCCGCCACTATGGAAAAAGGAGAGCGCTTACCCGCTTACAGCTATTCCATGAAGCAGACCGAGCGCCCGGCCATCTGGTGTTACAGCACGCAAAAAGATTATGTGATCAATCATTTTACAGAGGAATTCGTAAAAACGAAAAAGATCACCGACTATAAAGCCGAGGTGGGTGAGCAAGTGGAATCGATGATCTACGTGCCGGTGACCATCAACGAGAAGAAGATAGGCGTGATCACGGTGCAAAGCGTTACGCCCAATGTATACAGCGATTATCATTTGCAGATCCTGAAAAACCTGGCGGTTTACGTGGCCATCGCGCTCGATAATGCAGCGTTGTACCAGAACCTCGAAGACCGTGTGCAGGAACGCACTACGGAGATCGAAAAGAATTACAAGGACACGCACCTCCTGAGCCAGATCGCGAAGGACATCAGCTCCTCGCTCAACGTGGAGACCATCATCAGCAAAGTTTACAAGAATGTGAATGCGCTGATGGACGCCACCTGTTTCGGGATCGGGATCCACAATACGGAAAAAAACACATTGGATTTTCCCGGCTTCGTGGAGAAGAACGATATACTTCCTGAAGTTTCGTTCAATGCGGCTGATGTGAATCGCCTGGCGGTTTGGAGTTTCCGAAACGAGAAAGAGATCTTCATCAATGATTATTCGAAGGAGTACGCCAAATACATTAAGGCGGCCAAAGCCCCTGTTGCGGGCCAGGATGCCTCTTCCATCATTTACGTCCCCTTGTATGCACAGGAAAAAATAATGGGAGTGATCACCGTGCAGAGCTTCGAAAAAAATGCGTACACCCATTACCACCTCGATATGCTGCGCAGCCTGGCGGTTTCAGTCGGGATCGCACTCGACAATGCCGGGCTTTACCAAAACCTTGAAGTGAAAGTACAGGAGCGCACTTCGGAAGTGATACAACAGAAGGAGATCATCGAACAAAAAAATAAGGAGATCACCGACAGTATCAATTACGCGAAGCAGATACAGCGCGCCATCCTCCCGCAAACATCCTTTATCCATAACCTCCTCCCCGATTCTTTCGGCCTGTACCGGCCAAAAGACGTGGTGAGCGGGGATTTTTATTGGGTGGGACACCAGGGTGGAAAAGTGTTAGTAGCTGCGGCCGATTGTACCGGGCATGGCGTGCCGGGCGCTTTCATGAGCATGCTCGCGAGCAGTAAACTCGATTTTGCCGTGAACGAAAAAGGGATGACCCGCCCGGCCGATATTTTGAAACTGCTGAATGTAGGGATCAAATCCACCCTTAAACAAAACACTGACGGCTCTTTGTCGCGCGATGGAATGGACATCGCGCTATGCTGCATCGACTTTGATAGCAACCGCCTGCTCTTTTCAGGCGCCAACCGCCCACTCCTGCATATACGTAACGGTATGCTGTGCGAAGTGCCGCAGACCAAGTCGGCTTTGGGCGGGCTCACGCCCGATGCGCAGGAATTCCTGCACGAAGAGATCGACATCCGTAAAGGAGATTGCATTTACATTTTTACCGATGGCTATGCCGACCAGTTCGGTGGTGAGCAGGGAAAAAAATTCATGACCAAACGCTTCAAGGAAATGCTGCTCGGCATCTGGGATAAACCCATGAAAGAACAGGAAGCCATCCTGGAGAACACCCTCGAAGAGTGGAAAGCCGGGAGAGAGCAGGTTGACGATATCCTTGTGATTGGTATTAGAATTTAGTCACAGCTCCTGAACGTAGCGATAGTGGCGGCAACATTGACC
>DATDFI010000435.1:0-3154 GCA_036522695.1 Bacteroidia bacterium
CCACCCGAACGCACATCATACGCAACATGCTGCTCTTTAAAAAAGGAGACTCACTCGCCTTGTATAAACTCAATGAATCGGAACGCATCATACGCGAGGCACCATACGTTAACGATGCGCACATCTACCTCAGCAGCACCAAAAAAAATTCCGACAGCGTGGATGTGCTCGTGGTGGTACAGGACAAGTGGTCGCTCAATGCCTGGGGTGGCGCCAGCCCGAAGGATGCGAATGTTTCCTTCCGTGAAAATAATTTCCTCGGCACAGGCCAGCTGTTCGAGCAGTCGGTGTCTGCGAATATCTCGGGTGATTACCGCGCTACCCAGCGCTATTTCAATTCCAACATTTCCAAAACATTTATTTCCTGCAGCGCATTTCATACCGAGACGAATACTTTCAAACAAGCCGGTATCTCGTTCGACCGGCCTTTCTACTCGGCCATTGCAAAATGGGCAGGCGGCATTGCACTCTCACAAACCTGGACCACGTTTCAAACCATTTATGACCCTGAAAGTTTGAACCGGAAAATCCCTGTTTCCTATTGCGGTCCCGACCTTTGGATAGGCCGCAGCCTTCGCCTCGATGGTTTGAATCATTCGCACCTCAAGATCAGCAACATCATTGTAGCGCTACGTTATGCCGACACACATTACGAGCAGCGTCCCAACACGCGCGAAGACCCTTCACGCTCTTATGTCAACACTTATTTCTATCTCGGCAGTGCGGGATTCTCGGTGAGCCGTTATTACAAGGACCGGTATATTTTCCGTTTCGGGGCCAACGAAGATATTCCTGAAGGCATAGTGGTGCAGGTGCTGCACGGCTTATTTTACCGCGAGCACAGCGGCATTCGTCATTACTCCGGGTTTGATATCTCCAAAGGAACCCACATCGAGCACTTCGGTTATTTTTCGGTGAGCGCCACTTATGGGATCTACTATAATCGCAAAGTCGATAACGATGCCACTCTCAGCATGGGCCTCACTTATTTTACGGACATTATCAAAAGCAGGAACTGGTATTTCAGGCAATTCGTTTTTTTGAAATATGTGAACGGCATCAACAAACAACAAGGCCAAACCATCACTCTTCGCCCGGATGAGATGTATGGTTTTGACAATGGTACCCTCGCTGGGAAAAACAAGATCATTGCGAATCTTGAAACCGTGGCGTACGCCCCTTACAATTTGGCAGGCTTTAAATTCGCACCACTTGTCCTGGCGGGCTTCGGGATGCTTGCCAATGATGAGGCGCATTTATACAGCGGCCGCGTTTACCAGGCTTATGCCCTCGGCATGCTCATCCGCAACGAAAGTTTATCCATGAATTCGCTCAAGGTCACTTTCGGATTTTATCCCGATCTGCCGGATGAAAATGCTAAACGAGCGCGACTGAACCCCACACTGAGTTTTTCAGTGAAGTTCCGCAGCTTCACCGTCAATCGCCCGTCTCCGATAACTTACGAGTGATTTTTTGGGGGCAATGCCGCTTCCGCTTCTTTTGATCTTTCGTCCGGCTACTTGTGTCACTATGCCCGTCCCGCTGGAAAAGCGGGAGGCATAGTTGAAGGTCACAAGTATCCGGGCCGGGAGCAGCGTTACCGCTGCATAGAAAACTGCCCAACGTAATAAATGAACTTTGGCCTATCTTTAAATCATGGTCAGCCTCCGGTTCTTGCTCCCCTCACTTCTGTTTTTCAGCAGCAGCCTGCCTGCCACTCACAATAAAATTGATGATGCAAATTCATTTGACGATATAAGGGCCATCCTCAGGGCAGCGGATAAACGATTTGAACATTTCATTTTTTACGGGGAAATAAGCAGCATTGACGACACCTGCGGTTCATCCCGCGGTATACCTCTGCCGCAAGCCTGGATGAAAGCGGATGTTGACGGGAATGGATACACCGATATCATCATTTCAGGCACTTATTCACTCGACAGGGATATCCTGTGTATTCTCGACAGGGGAAATAATGATTTTTATGTAAAGTTCGTTACGAGGGAAGCGTTCGGCAATTGCTGCTCCATAAAAATGCTCCGGTCTTCTCCGCAGCCGGCCTTTGTTTATTACCATACTAAATATCTGTTGGCAAATAAAAAAACAAACCTGCTGTATAAGGACAGCCTGCTGACCGATACCCTGGTTTACAGGTTCGGTGATTTTGTGGAAATTAACAGTCATATTCCTGTATATCATCATATCGAAAAAATTTCCATATCCACTTCAGGCTGCTTCGGTACTTGCCCTGTTTTTTCATTGGATATCGATTCGGGCAGAAAAGCGACTTACCATGCCGGCATGTACAATAAAAGGAAGGGGAATTTTTCAGGTAAAATAAAAAACTCCGATTATGAACAACTTACCGCACTTCTCGATTATATCGATTTCCCTTCACTGGAAAACGGGTACGCGGTGAACTGGACCGATGACCAATCTGTAACACTTACCATAACGTACGATAACGGGAAAGTAAAGACCATTGAAGATTACGGCCTCATCGGGACTTTTGGTCTGAACCGGGTTTATAACATGTTATATGGTTTCCGGGAAAATCAAAACTGGAAATGATATTATTCAGGAGATCCTGATACCGATAATAAGTATATCGTCAACCTGGTCGTAGCCCTGTACCCAGTTGTCCATGGCAAGTGTGAGCGCTTCCTTTTGTTCGGGCATGCTTCGCCCGGCATTCGAAAGCAAAAGATCTTCCAGTTGTTTGTATTTGAATTTTTTCCCTTTCTCCCCGCCAAATTGGTCGGCATAGCCATCCGTAAATGAATAGATCGCATCTCCTTTTTGCAATTTGATCTCCCGCTGGCTGAATTGCACAATATCTGTTGCTGAAACACCTACGGGTTGTTTGTCGGCAGGGAACTCTATCAGCTGATCCCCGCGCACCAACCACAAAGGATTATTTGCAGCAGCATAATGCAGTACATTATTCACCGTGTCGATACGACAAAAATTCATGTCCATCCCATCCTGCATGCGCACACCGGCCACCGCTGTTTCCTGCTTAAGTGCCATAATGATCTTCACACGCAGCATATCCAGCACTTCACCAGGCTCCGTGATCTTCTTTTCGAGCACGATCTCGTTCAGTAATGAATTACCCAGCATGCTCATGAAACCGCCAGGCACACCATGCCCC
>DATDFI010000436.1:0-7746 GCA_036522695.1 Bacteroidia bacterium
TGCCGGTGGAGCAGCCCAGGTAAGGTCAGTTCCTGCCGGCAAGGCATCTCTCCCGCGCGTCAAGATATTCCTTTTCGGGTATCTCTGCTGCGTTCTCCGAAAAATCAAACGTGAGGTCGTGAATGAAATTGCGGTCGGGAAGTATTTTGGCTTCCAGCTTATTGATGAAACATTTGGAGCCCATGAACTGGATCTCCTCCAGCTCGGAAGGAGAGCTGATGCGGAAATAATTTTTTCCGTTATGGTATTTGCGGTACTGCGGGTAGCTGATCTTTTTCTCCATTCTCCTCCTTATTCTGATTAAATTTACTCCTCATTTCCAAAAATACGCTTTTTCACTATGCAGGCTTTCCTGGCGCGCGTTGCCGATCATGTTATTTCCCGTTATGCCGATCATACCGGGGAGCTGTGCATCGTGCTGCCGAATCGCAGGGCGGGGCTTTTTTTGCGGCAGCACCTGGCAAAGCGCGTGGAAAAGACCATATGGGCCCCGGTGATCTTTTCTATCGAGGATTTTGTGCAGGAGCTGGTGGGAATGCAGGCGGTGGACAATCTCACTTTACTTTTCGAGCTGTACGCCATACATCGTGAAAAGGAGGGTGAGAAGGCCGAAGCTTTTGAAGAGTTCAGCAAGTGGGCGCAGGTGTTCATACAGGATGTAAATGAATTGGACCGGTACCTTGCAAATACCCAAGAGCTCTTCGGGAACCTGCAGAACATCAAAGAGATCGAGAACTGGAGTTTGTCCAAAGAAGACCTCACGGATTTTCAACGACAATACCTCGACTTTTTCCGTTCGCTGGGCGGTTTATACAATGAATTGAAGCAGCGCCTGCTTTCGCAAAATAAGGTGTACGAAGGCCTGGCCTTCCGGCTCGCCTGGGAACAGCTGGATGAAAAAATAAAAAGGCAGCGCTGGAAAAAAATAATTTTTGCGGGTTTCAATGCGCTTAACACTTCGGAGGAGCGGATCATGAATACGCTGGTGAAGCGCGGGCTGGCGGAGATGCTGTGGGACAGCGACAGTTATTATGCGGACGATACGAAGCAGGAAGCCGGAAAATTCCTGAGAAGGCTGCTGCCCCGTTTTCAAAAAGAAGGCGAGAAAGGTTTTTTATGGCAGGAAGACCTTCTTTCACAGGATGCAAAAAAGATCAGCGTGATAGGTGCGGCAAAGCAGGTGGCACAGGCTAAAACGGCTTCCGCCATACTCGAAAAACTGGGCCTGGATGCCGAACAGCTGAAACGAACGGCCGTGGTGTTGTGTGACGAGAACCTCCTGTTCCCTGTCCTGCATTCTCTCCCCTCCTACATTGAGAACGTGAACGTGACCATGGGTTATCCTTTGCGCAACACTCCTTTTGCGGGCCTTGTTGAGGTATTGTTCAATCTTCATGAATATTCCAGGGGGAATAAAAAAGAGAAAGAAGAGGAATTCACCCGCTTTTATCACCGGGAGCTCCTGCGCCTGCTCTCGCACCCGTACATCAAATTTCTCTTTGCAGAACCGGGCTTTACCACGAAGCTGAGGCAGGCCATCATAAAGCGTAATTACGTTTTCGTTTCCGTAAAGGACCTTGAAAAATTTCTCGATGGGGACCACAAAGACGAGTTCGATCGCATGAAGTTCATTTTTGCGCCCTGGCGATCGGCCGATGATGCGTTGAATTGTTTCGATAAGCTCATCGACATGCTGCGTGTGAAATTCATGAACGGGAAAGAGCGCATCAGCATCGAAACAGAATATATTTTCGGGTACAGTAAAGTGTTCAAACGCCTCCGCACCCTGCTCAGCGAGTACCGGCTTTCTCCCTCTCTCAAAAGCTTTCATTCGCTCATCAAACAGGTGAGCGCTTCCGCTTCCCTGCCCTTTTACGGGGAACCTTTATCGGGATTACAGGTGATGGGCGTACTCGAGACCCGCACACTCGATTTCGAGAACCTCATCCTGCTCTCGGTGAACGAGAATGTATTGCCGGCTGCAAAGACCCAACACAGCTTTATCCCTTACGATCTTAAAAAGGCATTCGACCTGCCTACGTACAGTGATAAAGATGCCGTGTTCGCGTACCACTTTTATCGCTTGCTGCAGCGCGCCAAAACCATTTATCTCTTGTACAATACCGAGACCGATGAATTCGGCAAGGGAGAGAAAAGCCGCTTCATCACGCAATTACTTTATGAATTGCCGAGAAAGAATCCAAACGTCATTATCGAAGAAAAGCTCGCGGTCACTTCGGGAAACGCGGGCGATGGAAACGAAATAGCATTGGAGAAATCGGCAGAGGTTTTACAAAAGCTGGAAGAAAAAGCAGGAAAAGGGTTCTCACCTTCAGCGCTGAACACGTACAAAAAATGCGGCCTGCAATTTTATTTCAGGCACGTGGTGGGGTTAAAGGAAACGGAAGAGGTGGAAGAGACCATCGGGGCCGATACGCTGGGTACGGCCATTCACAAAGCGCTGGAAGAACTGTACAAGCCCATCCGGGGTAAGGAGATCACGCTTTTTGACATAGAGCGAATGAAAAGGGATGTGGAGAAGGTTACGGAAAATGCGTTCATGGAACTTTATACCAGTCATGAATTGAATTCGGGAAAGAACCTGCTCACTTTCCGCATTGCCGTGAAATTCATCCGCAATTTCCTGGATGCTGAAAAAGAAAGCATAGAAACACTCGCAAAAGAAAATAAAAAGCTGCGCATCCTCGAACTGGAATTACCGCTGGAATATGAGTTGGATGTGAACGGGAAAAATATCCTGTTCAAAGGTAATGCCGACCGCATTGACAGCATTGGCGAGGTGACCCGTATCATTGATTATAAGACAGGGAAAACGGAGGATAAAGAGTTAAAGCTGGAAAAGTGGCCCGACATCCGCACAGAGCCCCTGCTCAATAAAAGCTTCCAGCTGGTGATGTATGCTTTTCTTTACGCGAAGAAGGAAAAGAAAAAACAGGAACTGGTTTCGGGCATCATCACCTTCCGTGAACTGAGCGCGGGATTAAAGACCGTGAAGATGAACGGGAGCGAATTGATGGATGGTGACAAGCTGGAACAATTCGAAGAGGAACTTAAAATTTTGCTCGGAGATATATTTGATCCTGCAAAACCCTTCACGCAAACCAGTGACGCGGAAATCTGCAGGTTCTGCAGCTTCCGCAGCATTTGTAACAAGTAAGCGACAGCTTCGCCAAAACAAAAACGGCCCGCATTATGCAAGGCCGCTCATGTATTTCATATGACCCGCCTCAGTCTGCATTGAGCAGCTTCCTCAGGTCCTTCACGCTGCTGATCGTAAATTCCACCGGTGTCATTTTAAAATCATGCGTTAATTCATCGGCCGGGAACTTATCACTTTTGAATTGCTCAACCGTGTAAACAAATAATTTCCCATCTGCCTGAACGGTGATCATCACGTTAGGCGAAGTGCGGCTGAACGACACCTGCGTTGAGGCGCCTTCAAAGCTCCACTGTCCACCGTAACGGAACACGCACTTCCTGCCCTTCTCCACGACATAAGTGGTGGTGGTGCTCAACAGCGAGTCCCCCTTTAGGAAAGAAGCATTTACCGTGATGGGCGCGGGGATCCTCGCGATCTGGTCGCAATTGTAAATACCCATACCGCTGAGCGTAATGGAACGATCGAGGTTCACTTCACTTTCCGTTTGCTGGTACACCAGCGGTGTTTCCTTTTTCCATTCCGCTTCATAATATTTTTCCCATTCCTTCCTGTTCATGCCTGATTCCTCTTTGGTCATGGCGCTGCGGGTTTGTTTCCAGGCGTATTCCAGTTGCTCAGAAGGATCGACCATATCGTAAATATTATTCTCGAGTTTCCCGCTCGCCAGTTTCTTATTAAATTCCCGTTCGCGCGAGCGCAGCATGCGGCAATAGTGACGAAAGCGTGTATTGCCTCCATCCTTTGGCGTGAGTATCCTTTTCGTTTTGTCATTGTATGTTACAGGCATCACTTCAACACTTTGCATCACACCATAACCCTTCCACTCCATGCGGTAATGGTCCCCCTCCTTGGTGATGCGCATATCGGTGAAACGGTATTTACTGCTCAGCAGGCTGCGCAACTCTTTTGACGACATCTTATTTACCGTAAGCCAGGATATACCGGAAAAACAATTCAGCTCGGGATTTTTAGAAGTGAAATACTTCACATCGAACTTGACATTGCCGTTGATGGTAGTGATGTGCGAAGGCCTTACGAGCCAGCGCGAATAATGGTCTCTCGTGATGTAGATCTTGTGCCCGAACGTTTCGTTATTCCTTTTCCGCTCGGTATAGGCGTATTTATCATTGGAAAAACGCTCGCTGAAATTCAATGAATCGTACACCTTGCGTTTGCTCAAGGCGAGCATCGATTTATATACCACGCAGGCCTTGCTCAATTGATAATTCTTAGCATTCATGCCATCCACACGGTCCATTACAATGGGATCCGGTTTGCCAATCATGTCCCAATTATCCTTTTTATCGTTAAAAGCGTACAGGTTAAAGGAGGTACGATCATCGGTGGATGCGAACTCCATTTGTATCTTCTTATCCTTCCTTAAAAAGACTTCCTTCCCGTTTTGCGAAGCATTGATCTCGAACATCCCTGCCGATTCGAAATTATTCATCACCCCGCCTGAATCATACGTCATGGGGATTCCGCTCGCAAGTATATCCGCCTGGTCGCGGAACTCCCGGTAATCGACCACGATCTCGCCTGTAACGGTCTTCCCGTCCGCATCCGTAAAAGCAAAAGGAGGAATATGAATTCTGGTCCCGCTGTCGTACGTAAAATCCCCGCCCACATTCGCGTTCACCGAGTAATAATTCTTTTCCACATCCACACCGGGAATAGGAGGTTTTACATTTACATACGTTTTATTCCAGGTCTTAAATCCGCTTTTGGAAGGATCGATCCTGCGCGGGCTGTTATCCATAGCGGTGAACGAAGAAAGATCGGCCCGCGGGAATAAATTGCTCATGGCATACATATCCTTGCCGGAAATACTCTGGCCAATAGAAAAATAATGCACTGCAAGCTCTTTCTCCTCGTTCATATCATTGATCCAATCGATATTAAAATCAGATTCGGTCTTCAGCTGTTCTTCTCCATTTTGTTTATCATTCCCGAAAACCACTTCCTTATTATATATGTGCAAGTCCGCGAGCTGGTCGGCATCCGCAATATTTGCCGGTAATTCCGAAAGCGAGAACAACTCGATGCGCAGGTCCTTCAGCTTATTCATGTCTGCGATCTTATCGATCATATCGCTGAGGTCCATTCCCGGGCTGCCCGAGAACATCAGCCCGCTCACGTTCATCAACCCGCCTGTCATTTTCGGCACCTGGCTGAAATGATTGTCACGGAATTCTACATTTTTCAACGATGCAGAAGTGGAAAGTGTCATGAGCAAGCGGTCCCAGTTCACGAATTTCCCGTTACCGGCTAGTACGATGTCCTTTAAAGAAGTGAAAGAAGGAATGAGCGGCATGAACTTATCCGGCCCGGCATTGGAACTGCAATCCAACTCGAGTGTCACCGTTGAGGCCGGGTCCTTCAAGGCATCATTGAGGTCCACGGCATTATTTATCCAACCTGTTCCGGCTTTCAGCACGGCATTCATTCCCGCTATCGTGAGAATGAGGAAAAGCATTTTAACATTACGCATGGGAGTCTATTTTTCTTCTATAACCGGTGGGGATGCAAAAAGATACACGGAAGCTATCAACGAAAACATTTTTCTCTTATTGTATGTATCTTTCCGAAACCATAAGCATTAGGACAGCGTTGAACGCCCATCACAAAACCGAGCGCGAGTTGCAGGAAGAACTGCAGCAGGTGGAAGCCGCCAAAGCCGACCCCGACAAATTCGCTGTGCTTTACGATAAATATTTCCGCAACATCTTTGTTTTCGTGCACCGCAGAACAGGCGATGAGGAATTGACAGCCGACCTTACGCAGCATGTATTTTTGAAAGCGATGGTGAACATCAAACGCTATGAATACAAAGGAGTGCCCTTCTCCGCCTGGCTCTTCCGCATTGCCCTCAATGAAATAAATATGTATTTTAGAAAGAGTAATAAAACGCGGGTGGTGAGTCTTGAAAATGAAAGCCTGGCCCACATCATCACTGAGGCGAAAGAGAATGATAACGAGGACAACCGCAAATTATTGCTTGGCGCTTTAAGTAAGCTCAAGGAAGATGAGATGATGCTGGTGGAGCTTCGGTTCTTTGAAGGACGACCATTTGCAGAAATAGGTGTGATCACCGGTATAACGGAAAATAATGCCAAGGTGAAGATGTACCGGGTGCTGGATAAATTGAAGGGAATGCTGAAAGGGAAGATGGGTGATGGGTGACGGGGAATTAGGAATTAGGAGTTAAGTACGCAGAATAATGATCGCAGTGATATAAATCAGGGAATTGGTAATATTCGTATTATTCGTAATTAGTGATCCGTGAGCTACAAATTCAACATAAACAATACCACACCCTCGGCCGGGCAGATCGACAGGCATAAGGATTTCAAGAAGCTGAGGGCGAATTACGAGGAAGCCGTGAAGCCTCTTTACAAGAAGAAGCTTTATAAGGACATGCGTACTTTTCTTGTCGTGCTCATCATCCTGCTCCTTACTTATGTTTTGGTAGAAGTTTTCGAAAACGAGGACAAGAAGGATATGCCCGTAAATAAAGAACAGAACAAGTAATGTATCCTTTAAAAAAATTGGCGTTATAATTGCTAAAGACAATAGCATGAAAAAATATCTTCTTCTTTTCTTCATCATACCGGCTGCATGGGCAATCGGTCAGCCCCCGCCCGAAATGCAGCCCACCATGACGGATGCTTTACTTACCGTTTTAGTTACCGATATGAAGGACACCCCCCGTGATGGGGAATCCGTGATCTTTGAATCGCTTAAAACGAAAAAACAATACTCGGGTGTGACGAAATCCGATGGGAAATTTTACCTGCTGGTCCCGAAAGGACAAACGTATAAGGTGATGTACAAAGCTTTCACCGATGAAATGGAATACACGCAATTCGATATGCCCCCGGCCCGCGACTCCCTGCTGAGTTTCGAGTTCCAGCTGAAATACGACCTTCCCAAAACATATACGCTCGACAATGTTTATTTCGATACCGGGAAATCGACTTTACGCCCTGAGTCGTTCAAAGAGATCGATGAGCTTGCCGAATTTTTATTGCAGAAGAAAAATATGATCGTGGAGATCGCTGGACATACGGACAATGTGGGTAAACCCGAGGCCAACCTGAAACTTTCGCAGGAGCGTGCCGATGTCGTTCGAAACTACCTCATCAAAAAAGGCGTGAAACCCGATCATGTGCAGGCGAAGGGTTACGGGCAAACCCAGCCCATCTCCACCAACGATACCGATGCGGGCAAACAAAAGAACCGCAGAACGGAAGTGCGGATCATAAAAGAATAAGATGCGTTCCATTTTTGTCGCAGCCCTCTTCACATTTACATTTTCTTTGGCCGGCAAAACCCAGCAGTTCCATTTCATTTATTCCACTTATGCTTTTGAAAATTCCTGGGGCATCAAGTGGTCGGTGGAGAATGAGCACACTTATTTTACCTACGAGGTCTACCAGTTCAGAAAAGAGAAGTGGGAAAAGTTAGGAGAGGTGCGTTCGGCCGGTGTACCGGATACGCTCGTCTATTTCTTCCCGCTGAAACAAGTAAAAAAAGGAACTAACTTTTTTAAGGTCCGGACCACC
>DATDFI010000437.1:0-14830 GCA_036522695.1 Bacteroidia bacterium
ACAACTGGAACCAGGCCGTGAAGCCGGAGACGGATGCGGTGAAATTATTCAATACCAATAATACTTCGGCCGATGAAATGAGAAAATTAGGTTACGGCAGCGTGATGACCTTTATGCGCGATGGCATTGTGCGCGGCACGGGCGTATTTGTAACGCTGGGCGATGAGAAGGAAAATAAAACCGTGCTGCAGGATAAGGTGGCAGCGCTTTACTCGTTCGAGAAAGGGACCTCAACGCAGGATTATCCTTCTTCACTCATGGGAAGCATCGCACTTATTCGCCAAACGTATTACGATGCACAATGGTACACCGAGAATAAAACAAAAACGGAATACAACATTTCACTGGATGCATTCAATAAAATTCAAACGCTGCCGCAGATCTTCGAGATAAAAGACAAGCTTTCCGCCCTGCGTGCCGATAAGATCGGTGATGAATTCAAGGTACAGTATATCATCAAAGGCTGTGGTAACGAATACCAGCGCATGGATGAGATCAAAAATACTAATGCCAAATTCATTTTGCCTTTGAATTTCCCGGTGGCGTATGATGTGGAAGACCCTTACGATGCCATGATGGTCTCGCTCGAGGAGCTCAAGCATTGGGAAATGGCGCCTTTGAATCCCTCGGCTTTCGAGCAGAATTATATTCCGTTTGCTTTCACACTTTCCGACCTTAAAGACAAAAAGGATTTCTGGAAGAATATTCGCAAGAGTATCGAATACGGCCTCACTGAAAAAATGGCATTGAAAGCGCTCACCAGTATTCCGGCTGAGCTTTTGGGCGTGCAGGACAAAGTAGGATCTCTCAAGCCGGGCATGATCGCCAACTTCATCATCACCTCCGGGAACGTATTCGATGAAAAGACCATTATTTACCAGAATTGGGTGCAGGGGAACCCGTATAGTATTAATCCTTATGATCTCATCGATATTCGCGGAACGTACCAGTTGACCGTAAGCAGCGATGTGAAAAACATCACACTTAAGATCACGGGCGATCCGGACAAACTCAAAGCGATGGTTGGATATGGCGACACGGCAAAGATCACTGCGAACATCACCGAGAACAATGACCTCATTACGCTGAGTTACGACATGAAGGATAACAATGGTGCCATTCGGCTGAGCGGGATGGTAACGCCTGATGGAATAACGATGAAGGGTAAGGGACAGAACGGGAACGGGGATTGGATTACTTTCACTGCAACCCGGAAGATTGAAAATGTAAATCCCGAGAGTAAAAAGGATTCCACCAAAGCAAAACATCCCACACTCGATGACGTGATCTATCCTTTTTGCGCGTACGGCCAAACCAAACTCGATTCCAATTTCTTCCAGAGGTTCATGAACCGGTGGAATGCCGTTATCATTAAAAATGTGACGGTGTGGACCAATGAGGAAGAAGGGATTTTGCAGAATAAAGATGTGCTCATCACCGATGGAAAGATCGTGCGCATTGGGGAGAACCTGGAAGTGCCCAAAACCGTTCACGCCTTGCATATCGATGGCACCGGGAAATTTTTAACGGCCGGCATTATCGATGAACACTCGCACATTGCCATAAGCGAAGGCGTGAATGAAGGAACGCAGTCCTCCAGCTCGGAAGTGCGCATTGGAGATGTGATCAATTCCGATGACATCAATATTTACCGCCAGCTCTCGGGCGGAGTGGTGGCCTGCCAGTTGCTGCACGGCTCGGCCAATCCCATTGGAGGGCAAAGCGGGTTGATCAAATTAAAATGGGGAGCCTCACCCGAGCAAATGAAGATCAATACGCCTGATGGCTTCATCAAATTCGCGCTGGGCGAGAACGTGAAACAAAGCAACTGGGGCGATTTTAATACCGTGCGTTTCCCGCAGTCGCGCATGGGTGTGGAGCAGGTTTATTTCGATTATTTTACCCGCGCCAGGGAATATCAAAAGCAATGGGATGCTTACCTCGGCCTTTCTCCCAAGGACAAAATGAAAATGCCCGCGCCAAGGCGTGACCTCGAGCTGGATGCTATCTCTGAAATATTGAATAAAAAGCGGTTCATCACCTGCCACTCGTATGTGCAGAGTGAAATAAACATGCTCATGCACGTGGGCGATTCCATGGGATTCCAGGTGAATACCTTCACACACATTTTGGAAGGATATAAAGTGGCCGATAAAATGAAGCAGCGTAATATTTTCGCTTCCACTTTTTCGGATTGGTGGGCTTATAAGATGGAAGTAAAGGATGCGATCCCGTACAATGCGGCCATCATGTATGCGCTCGGTTTAAAAGTGTGCATCAATTCCGATGATGCTGAAATGGGCCGCAGGTTGAACCAGGAAGCCGGCAAAACCGTAAAGTACGGGGGAGTTCCCGAGCAGGATGCATTTAAAATGGTGAGCCTGAATCCCAGCATGGCCCTGCACCTCGACAAACATATGGGAAGCATCAGGATCGGGAAAGATGCGGATGTGGTGTTGTGGACCGATAACCCGCTCTCGATCTATGCGAGAGTGGACAAGACCATTATTGAAGGCGTGGTGTATTATGATGCAGAAAAGGACAAGCTATTGCGCGAGCAGGTCCGCAAAGAGCGCTCGCGCATCATCCAAAAAATGCTGGCAGAGAAGAGTGGTGGAGCCCCCACGCAAAAGCCTGTGCTCAAAAAACCAAAGGATTATCGCTGTGATGACATAGAGAATTACGGCTCTTATTCCGATGAGGAGATCCAGGAATTGAACGCTCAACATTAAAGATCTTTCTGCGCAGCTCCGCGTCATCTGCGTGCTTCGCGCTCTAAAATAAATCGTCATGAAAAAACTTTTCATCCTCAGCTTCGCTCACCTTGTGTTTGGTGCCGCCTTCGCACAAATGCCCATCCCTGCTCCCCCGCAAGGCAAATCCATTTTGCTCATGAACGGCATCGCGCACATCGGTAACGGTAAAGTGATCCAGAATTCAGCCATCGGTTTCCGCAATGGTAAGCTCGACCTTGTGGTGGATGCAACGGTGAGCCGTATCGATATGACCAGGTACGACCAGGTGATCAACATTCCCGGAAAGAATGTTTATCCCGGGTTCATCACACCCAGTTCAACGCTGGGCTTGGTGGAGATAGGTGCGGTGCGCGCGACAAACGATATGAATGAAGTGGGTTACATCATTCCCAACGTGCGCTCGCTTATCGCGTACAACACCGATTCTAAAATAATCCCGACCGTTCGGGCGAACGGTGTGCTCATTGCGCAGGTGACACCGCGGGGCGGGAGGATCTCGGGCACCTCTTCCATTTTTAAACTCGATGGATGGAACTGGGAAGATGCCGTGCTTTCGCCCGATGACGGTGTGCACGTGAACTGGCCGGTGATCATGCGCAGGAGCAACTGGTGGACGGATGCTCCCGGTCCGCTCGAGCGTAACAAAACGTACGACAATGATGTGAACGACCTGAAGAAATTTTTCCTGGATGCAAAGGCATACAATGATGCTGCAACACATGAAGAAAAGAATTTGCGCTTTGAAGCGATGAAGGGACTTTTCAGCGGCAAACAAACGTTGTTCGTTCACGCGAACGGCATGAAGGAGATCACCGAGGCCATTACCTTCTGCAAAAAGGTGGGCGTAACAAAAATGGTGATCGTGGGTGGTAAAGATGCCTGGATGGTGACCGAGGTGCTGAAAGAAAACAATATTGCGGTGATCGTGAACAACACGCACGATCTCCCCGACCGGGATGACGATGACGTGGATCTCCCTTACAAATTGCCTTATTTGCTGCAGCAGGCCGGTGTGCTGTTTTGTTTGGATAATGAATGCGAGATGGAAGAGATCCAATCGCGCAACCTGCCTTTTATTGCGGGTACTGCTGTGGCTTACGGTTTGACAAAAGAAGAAGGCGTGATGAGTATTTCATTGAATGCAGCTAAGATCTTAGGTATTGATAAATATTGCGGTTCGTTGGAAGAAGGGAAAGATGCAACGCTGTTCGTAAGCACGGGTGATGCGCTGGATATGCGCACCAATAACGTGGAGAACGCCTGGATACAGGGCCGCACCATCGATCTCAACACCGAGCAGAAGCAATTGTACGAGATGTACATGAAGAAGTATGGGAAGTAGTAAGTGTAGGGGTGTAAAGGCATAAGGTATAAAGGTTGGACGTATAAGGCATTTACCGGAAAGCATAAAATGAAAAGAGACGCGATAAACAGCGTCTCTTTTTTTATTAGCACAGTAATATTTCCTGGGTTTTGCGTTATTAAGATAGATGAAACATCTTTCATTTCTAACGCTTTTCATTCCGTCAGCTCTGCTTTCGCAGATCGATACTGTAATTGTTACAGAGAATAGTAAAGGCCTTGTACAATTTTATCCCGGCCGGTCTGCAATGATGTCCAAAGGGAGTAATGACATTTCAATCGATTCGATTCGCGTTATACCGCTTACCGGCACATGCATTAATCAATACAACAGAACGTACTACCTCATTGTTCGTGATGAGAAAGGAAATAAGCGGTTAGAAGGTAATTTCTTTGACGAATTTCCCGATGGGCATGTGATCGAGTATGATGCGAAAGGAAGGGAAAGTGGGGAGGGAGAGTATAAATTGAAGAATGGTTCAGACATGGTTTGGCGCGCGGGTGGAAAAAAGTACCGCAAGAAGTTTCATTCAGTGAAGGATGGCACCTGGAAATATTATAATGAGAAAGGAATGCTGTTAAAGGAAAATTTTTTTGACGATGGGAAATTAATTTCCAGTAAAAAATATTAAGGTAGAACGCGAAACCACTGATCTCTCGATGCCTCCGTGTACTCTTCCCCTCCGTGGTAAATTTTTTGCTTCAGCGTTTCCGGGAGAGGGAAAATTTTGCTCTCTTTACGAAGGTCCCTTGATTCGGAATACACCATGCAGTAGTGGCTCAGTTTGAATGATAGTACAATGTCAGGCTGAGGTCCACGAAGTCTGTTTCACGTGCTAAACACCCTTCGTGAGCCTCAGGGTGACATTCGGAAAAAAGCAAACTGAGCCACTACCCATCATGCCTATATACCTTATTTTATCCCTCCTTTTTCCTATCTTTATTCTTCAAACCCCAACGCGATGAAAAAAATCTACCCGTTTGCATTTCTTCTTCTCGCCTCCGCCTCTTTCGCGCAAGAACATTCCACCGGTATCGTTATCCGGCACGAGCCCGGTAACACACAATGTCTTTCGGATTCCGAGAGGGCCATTATCAAGCAACACATCGCAGAGAATATTCAAATGCTGCAAAGCCAGGGCCGCCTGCCACAGCATTATTCCGCGCAGCAGCAACTGCTGGACTGGCCGCTGAAATTGCGAACGGGTTTGAACGATTATGGCTACCATTCCATTTCGGCTCAGGTGGACCACGATCCCAATTATCCCAACCAGCTGCTCGATTACAATTGCGGGCAGCGCACCTATGATACGCAGGCCGGCTACAACCACGCGGGCACCGATTTTTTCCTCTGGCCTTTCGACTGGAACAAAATGGACAGCGGGGATGTGGAGATCATTGCGGCAGCGCCCGGCACCATCATTTATAAATCGGACGGGAATTTCGATCGCAGCTGCGGTATGAATAACAACCAGTGGAATGCCGTTTACATTCAGCATGCCGATGGATCGGTGGCCTGGTACGGACACATGAAAAGCGGGTCGCTTACGAATAAAAGTGTAGGGCAAACCGTTGCGCTCGGTGAATATTTAGGCTCGGTGGGCAGCTCGGGGAATTCCACCGGCCCGCATTTGCACCTTGAAGTGTACGATGCCAACAATGTGCTCAACGATCCTTTTTCAGGCACCTGTAATAATTTTAATTCCAATTCATGGTGGACCAGCCAGCGGCCTTACATCGATGCGGCCATCAACCACATTGCTACCAACTTTGATCCTCCCGTGTTCACCGCTTGTCCCAATGAACATATAAAGAACGAGCGGGATTATTTTACAAACACCGATACGATCTTCCTGATGACCTATTACCGTTTTTTGATGATGAACGATTCGGTGCGCATTAATATTTACAGGCCTAACTCAACTTTGTGGGGCAGCTGGAGCTGGGCCAACGGCTCGAGCAATTTTAATGCGGCTTATGTGTACTGGTGGATGATCGCGGGATCCAATGCTCCACTCGGACAGTGGAAATTTGAAGCGGTTTACAAGAACCAAACGTACTTCCACAATTTCTGGATCGGGGCTACTTCCGTTGATGAAAATGGAAGTGAAGTGAATGTGAGTTTGTTTCCTAATCCTGCGCACAATGAGTTTACCGTGCAGTTGAATGGTGCTTACGATCCCTCGCAGCAAAATATGATGCTTAAGCTTAAAGATATTTTGGGCCGCGAGGTCTATTCCCAGCGATTGAATTCAGCCAACACAGTAATTCACAAAGAAGAGCTGCCGGAGGGAATTTATTTTTACTCGGTGGAGGATGGCGCGCATGCCCTGGCGGTGGGGAAGGTGGTGATGGAGTAGGGAAGAAGGTATAGGGATTGAAAGGAAATTGGTTTTGTGTTGAGTTTACATTAGTAGCATTCGCAACAAGTTACCAGCATATATGTTATACGAGAAGCACATTTTTATTTGCACCAACGAGCGCAAGGCCGGTGAGCGGGTGAGCTGCGGGGAGAATGCCGGTATGCAATTGGTGGCTGCATTCAAGGAGGGAATAAAACGAAGAGGATTACATACAAAGGTGCGGGCACAGCACGCAGGCTGTTTCGATATTTGCGAAAGCGGGCCTAATGTGGCCGTTTACCCGGAAGGGATTTTTTACGGAAAGGTCCAGCTCAGCGATGTGGAGGAGATCATCGAGCAGCACATTGTAAATAATAAACCCGTGGAGCGTTTAAAACTGGGCTTCGAAAAAAAGTCGTGAATCCTTCTTCCTAAATCCTGGATCCTTTGCTTCCTTCCCTCACCGAAAAAGACCTGGCTCCTTATTTTAACCGCGGGGAACTTATTTTGCAGGCGGCAGAGCAATTGAAAAAGGACCTCGCTCAACACGGGCTTGATATTGAATACGGCAAGGACCACCTTCATGTTTTTTCGGAGTTATTCTCGCAAACCGAACCCTTCATCCGCAAGCTCATCGCAACACACTATGAGAAACTCCTGCAGCTTTTGTACCGTATCGATGTAAATGAAAAACTTATCGCGGAAGCCGTGAATGAAGGGAAGAACATTTCAGGGGAAATAACGCGGCTCATTCTTTATCGCGAACTTCAAAAAGTGGTGATCCGGAATTATTACGGAAGGTAGATCGCGCAGGTCATGGTACTTCGTACCTGGTGCTCTTTTTACTCCTTTTCCCTGAACGACTTGATCATTTCGTTCAGCGGTTTCCGGTATCGTGATTCCTGGTCTTTGGGCATCGCACAAATAAGCTGGTAAAAATTCTTTTTGGTTTCGATAATGGCGAGGTAATAGAGAAGATGGTCCTCGCCAATGCGACCCATGATGTGGCCCACAATGGCTTTGCAGGAGTTGATCGTATCGTAATACGAATTGAATTTATCGAGTTCCTCGCCCTGTAATTTCGTGTAAAGGTCCTTTGACGTTTTATCGAAATACGAATCGAGGGTATAATGCAGGCCGTAAGCGACCATGCTGTCCTTCGACTCCTTTACCACCATGAACAAACAGTTGTTGACGGTATCCTCGAAATAGGCCGAAGAGCGCACTTCCGGCTTTTTCATAGGCACTAAAAAGTCTGCGATCTTCACCGAGAAGCCATCGAACTGCTGCTCTTTGAGTATGGCCGGCCCGTGACAGGCGTTCAGCATCACTGCAAAAAGTATTATCGCGAAAAAATAACGTAGCATCACGCACCGCTGTATAAAACAAGAGGCTTTATTTGTTCTCATAAAGCCTCTTGTTGTCATTTCTTCTTATAAATCAGAGCGAATCGCTCTTGAATTTGAATTTGTATTGTTTGGAGAAATCCTGCTGCACCTTGGTGAATTCATCCTCGGCAGTTTTCATTTTATCACGGGAATCATCCTGCGCTTTGTTGTAAGCTGCATCATCTTCTTCCGATTTTTGATCATCGGGCTTGGATGAGATGTCAACCATCTGTTTGTATTCATTCTCCACTACGCCCTTGTAAGTGGTGAGGTATTTTACCGAAGCATCCAGGAAGTCGCTTTTCTTATCGAAAGGTCCAACCTTTTTGATGTTTTCCAGTGCGGTGTTCACCTGCTGAATGAGCGACTGGTGAGCGGCTTTCATGTCCTCTGCACCTTTATCTTCCGCCTCCACAAATTTGTTATCGGCCTGTATCACTTTATTGATCTCGTTGATGAGGCTGTCGTTATAATTGATGGCATCTTCGGAAGTAGGTCCGCAGGATGTAAGCGCTGCTGCGGTAAAAAGCGCAAAAACGAATGTGCTTAACTTTTTCATGGGTTTGTTTTGAGTTTTGCCAAAGATAATAAAATAAAAATCCCCTCAGTATTGCACTGAAGGGACTCCTGTTTTAGGATCCGTAATAATTAAAGCGTTCCTCTTTTCTCTTGTTCGCGCTCTATGGATTCAAATAAGGCCTTAAAGTTACCGGCCCCGAATCCCTTCGCGCCCATGCGTTGTATTATTTCAAAGAAAAGCGTGGGGCGGTCTTCCAGGGGCTTCGTGAATATCTGGAGCAAGTAGCCGTCTTCATCCGCATCCACCAGGATGGCGAGCTTTTCGATCACCTTCAGATCTTCTTTCATCATCTGCATGTGCTTGCCCAAACGCTTCGGAATGTCTTCGTAATAGGTATGCGGTGGCGCGGATAAAAATTCCACTCCGCGCGCGCGGAGCTCCATTACCGTTTTAATGATGTCATCGGTGGCAATGGCCATGTGCTGAACGCCCGCGCTCTCGTAAAAATCAATGTACTCTTCGATCTGCGATTTCTTTTTTCCTTTGGCGGGTTCGTTGATCGGGAATTTGATCCTTCCGTTGCCGTTGCTCATCACTTTGCTCATCAACGCGGAGTATTCCGTTGTGATCTGTTTATCATCGAATGAAAGAAAATTAACAAAGCCCATCACCTCCTCGTACCATTTTACCCATTGGTTCATTTCGCCCCAACCCACGTTGCCTACCATATGATCCACAAATTTCAGCCCGGTCGGTGCGGGGTTGTAATCCGACTTCCACTCGCGGTAACCCGGGAGGAAAACACCTTTGTAATTTTTGCGCTCCACAAATATGTGAACGGTTTCACCGTACGTGTAAATCCCGCTTCGCACCACTTCCCCGAATTCATCTTTTTCCACCGTGGGTTTCATAAAAGGTTTTGCTCCACGCTTCGTGGTTTCCTCGAATGATTTTGTGGCATCATCCACCCAAAGCGCGATCACTTTTACCCCGTCACCGTGTTTGCGCAAATGGTCGTTGATCGGGCTTTTTGAATTCAAAGGTGTGGTGAGCACAATGCGGATCTTATCCTGCGCAAGAACATACGAAGCATAGTCCTTCACTCCCGTTTCCAAACCCGCATACGCAAGGGATTGAAAACCGAAGGCCGTTTTATAAAAGTGTGCGGATTGTTTTGCGTTGCCCACATATAATTCAACATAGTCGGTGCCGAGCAGCGGTAAAAAGTCCTGCGCACCTTCGAAGATCTTGTCTAATCCGTATTCTACATTTTTTATGGTTTTTCCCATTTTAAATAAAGTTTAGTTATAATATTATGTTGCGATCGATTTTACAGGTAACTGACACGCTGATTTTTTCATATTTCCTGGACGCAAAATTTTGCGTCTCCAACATCTCCCATCATCATTCTTTATATTTTCTGAGGAGAAGCAAAATATTGCGTCTCTACTTTTCGCAAGATGCTTTACTTCACGCCTTCCTTATTCCCTCATTCCACCCAGCTCTTGTAATATTTCCCGTCATCGATCTTCAGCGCATCTTCAGTCACCATCAGCGGGCGGAAGGTATCCACCATCACCGCCAGCTCCTGCGTTTCCTTCTGGCCGATGCTGCGCTCCATGGCCCCGGGCGCGGGCCCGTGCGGAATGCCTTTCGGGTGCAGCGTGATATAGCCTTGTTTGATATCATTGCGGCTCATGAAATCACCGTCCACGTAATACAACACTTCATCACTGTCGATGTTGCTGTGGTTGTAGGGCGCTGGAACGGCTTTGGGGTGATAATCGTACAAACGCGGGCAGAACGAGCACACCACGAACGAATCGGTTTCAAAAGTCTGGTGCACGGGAGGCGGCTGGTGCACGCGGCCCGTTATAGGCTCAAAATTGTGAATGGAAAACCCGTAAGGGAAATTATAGCCGTCCCAGCCCACCACGTCAAAAGGATGTGCGACATACATCACCTCGTGCAGCATTCCTTCCTTCTTGATCTTCATTAAAAAGTTTCCCTTCTTGTCATGCGTCTCTAAATTCTTCGGCAATTTGTAATCGCGCTCGCAGTAAGGTGAATGCTCCAACAATTGCCCAAAGGGGTTACGATAACGTTTGGGCGTATACATGGGCGAGAACGACTCCAGGAAAAGCAAACGGTTATCTTTTCCTTCAAATTCAATTTGATAAATGATGCCCCGGGGAATGATGAGGTAATCACCGGGCTCGAAAGCAATATTTCCCATCATGGTGCGCAGGGTGCCGGTGCCTTTGTGAATGAAAAGCATCTCATCGGCATCGGCATTTTTGTAGAAATAGCTCTTCATGCTTTTTTGCGGTGCGGCCAAACCAAGATGAACGTCATTGTTCATCAAAAGCGTTTTACGGCTCTCCAGAAAGTCATCGGCAGGTTTAACGTCAAAGCCGTGCAGCAACATCGCACGGATGTTTTTCTGCACCGCAATTTTGGGCGCTACGCTATAGCTTTTTACGATCTCCTTCACCTGCGTAGGGCGATGAACATGATACAACAGCGATGACATTCCCGAAAATCCTTCGGTCCCGAAAAGCTGTTCGTAATAGAATTTATTTTTCCCGTTCTTATTGGGAAATTGTACATGGCGCTTATTAGGGAATTTGCCGAGTTTGTGGTAAATGGGCATGGGTCGATTTAGGGTTTAGGATTTACGAAGTACGATCTATCGCTGTGAAACCGGCCTGCTTTTAAAATGACGTGTGTAGGCCCGGAAGGGCTGGAGCCCGGGAATGATCACTCGGGATTGCGTTTGGTGCCCCGCTTTATGTCAATGAAAAAGACGTAACTGTACGCGATATTCATACAAACAAAGATAAGGAATTTAGCCGCTTGATTTTATGAGGAAGGTCAGTCAAACGATCCTGGTTCCAAGGTAAAACCATAAACCCCAAACTGAAAACTCCCTTATACGAGGCCTGTCGCCACTTTATCTACTGTAACTATAAACACCAAACTGAAAACTCCCTGTAGTATGAGAGTGAAATTTCGCTATATTCGCTGTCCTTTTTTAAGGAATTTTTATGAAATATCCTGAATATAAAGGCCTTGACCTTTCAAAGACCGGCAAAGACATCCTGGAATACTGGGAGAAGAACGGTGTTTTTGAGAAGAGTGTGAGCACGCGGGAAGGGGCCGAGCCGTTCGTATTTTATGAAGGGCCTCCCTCGGCCAACGGCATGCCCGGCATACACCACGTGATGGCCCGCTCCATCAAGGATATTTTTTGCCGGTACCAAACACTTAAGGGTAAACAGGTAAAACGCAAAGCGGGCTGGGACACCCATGGCCTGCCCATTGAGCTGTCGGTGGAAAAAACGCTGGGGATTACTAAAGAGGATATCGGGAAAAAAATATCGGTGGAGGAATACAACAAAGCCTGCCGTAAGGAGGTGATGAAGTACACTGATAAGTGGGAGGAGTTGACCCGTATAATGGGTTATTGGGTGGATATGAGCGATCCGTACATCACTTACACCAATGATTATATAGAAAGTGTGTGGTGGCTGCTGAAGGACCTTTACAAAAAAGGACTTTTATACAAGGGATACACGATACAACCTTATTCTCCCGCTGCCGGAACAGGTTTGAGCTCACATGAGCTGAACCAGCCCGGTTGTTATCGCGATGTGAAGGATACCTCGGTGGTAGCGCAGTTCAAAGTGATCAAAGAAAGCGGGAAGGGGCAGTTTAAAGAACTGGAAGGAGATGTTTATTTCCTTGCATGGACCACTACACCCTGGACGCTTCCGGCAAACTGTGCGCTGGCTGTAGGCGAGCAGATCAGGTATGTTGCTGTTAAAACATTCAATCCGTATTCGCACCGGCCCGTAACGGTGATACTCGCCAAAGATCTCCTGGAGAAATACTTTCCCTCAAAGAACCGGGATCTGAAAATGGAAGAGTATAAATCAGGAGATAAAGCCATTCCATATACCGTTCTTACCGAGTTAAGCGGTAAAGAGCTGGAAGGAATAAAATACGAGCAGTTACTTTCATACGTAAAGCCGAAGGGCAAAGCGATGGAGGTGATCATTGGCGATTTTGTGACCACTGAGGACGGAACAGGTATTGTTCATACGGCCTCTGTTTTTGGCGCTGATGATTTTCGCGTAGCGCAGCAGAACGGGATCGTTTCCATTACAATTAAAGACGAGAACGGGAACGATATGCCTTTGGTGGATAAGCGGGGAAAATTTGTGAAGGAGGTGAACGATCCCGACTGGGGTTTTGCCGGGGAATATGTAAAGAAGGAATACCTTACCGGGCCTGAAGAGAAGCAGGAGCTGGAACTGCAAAAGGAAAAGCTGAAAAAATTCATTCCCCACCTGAATGAATATTTGAGTGTTGATGAGCGTATCGCGCTCAAATTGAAACTGGAGGGAAGGGCGTTCAAAATAGAGAAGTACGAACACAGCTACCCGCACTGCTGGCGCACCGATAAGCCCGTGCTGTATTACCCGCTCGACAGCTGGTTCATAAAAGTTTCCGACCCGAAGGTAAAAGACCGCATGATCGCTTTGAACAAAAGCATCAATTGGAAACCTGAGGCCACCGGTACGGGCCGTTTCGGCAACTGGCTGGAGAATGCCAACGACTGGAATTTGTCGCGCTCGCGCTTTTGGGGCATACCGCTTCCTATATGGAGAACGGAAGATGCGAAAGAAGAATTATGCATAGGCTCGGTGGAGGAGCTGAAGAATGAGATAGAGCGGTCGGTGAAGACGGGGTTCATGAAAAACAACCCGCTCGCCAAATTCAACCCGGATGATTTTTCGGAGGAGAATTATGCCTCGTTCGATCTGCACAAACCGTATGCGGATGATATCATTCTCGTTTCTGCATCCGGGAAAAAAATGTTCCGTGAAAGCGACCTCATCGATGTTTGGTTCGATAGCGGAGCAATGCCCTACGCACAGCTTCATTATCCTTTCGGCCCCCTAACCCCCGAAGGGGGAACTTACCCTAAGGATGAAAATAAATGGATCCTACGTTGGCAAACTGCCAATCCGTTGTCTTATTCATTGCTAAAGGAAAATGCTAAGCGTAACCGCAATAATCAAACTCAGGCGGAAGAGATTTTGTGGGGTTTACTAAGTGGAAAAAAACTTGACGGGTATAAATTCAGAAGACAACATGTCATTGGAGATGTTATTGTTGATTTTGTTTGTCTTTCAAAAAAGCTCGTATTGGAAATTGATGGGGAATACCATGCTTCTAATGATCAGCAAAATCTTGATTCCATTCGAACGCAATTCCTTACTGAAGCGGGTTATAAAGTGATTCGTTTTACGAATGAGGAAGTGATTTCGGATACGGAGAACGTTCTTGAAAAAATTACTGCCGAATTAGCGCATCGCCCCATCATTCCTAAAGATGGGACACTTAATCCCCCCTTTGGGGGCAGGGGGCTGTTCCCTGCCGATTTTATTGCTGAAGGAGTTGACCAAACGAGGGGCTGGTTCTATACGCTTCATGCCATCGCTACTATGTGTTTCGATTCGGTTGCTTATAAAAATGTAGTGAGCAATGGCCTGGTGCTCGATAAGAACGGTAACAAGATGAGCAAGCGCCTGGGCAATGCCGTTGATCCTTTCGCCACCATTGAAAAATACGGCCCGGATGCCACTCGCTGGTACATGATCACCAACGCGCAGCCCTGGGACAATCTTAAATTCGATATGGAGGGTATAGCCGAAGTGCAGCGAAAGTTTTTCGGCACACTGTACAATACATATTCCTTCTTCGCCATCTATGCCAACATCGATGGTTTTACATATAAAGAAGCGGAAGTCCCTCTTAACGAACGACCCGAGATCGATCGCTGGATACTTTCGGAGCTGAATTCACTCATTAAAAATGTGGATGCCGCTTACGCGGAATACGAACCCACCAAAGCCGGCCGCGCCATCGAATTTTTCCTCGATGAGCATTTGAGTAACTGGTATGTGCGCCTGTGCAGGAGAAGGTTCTGGAAAGGGGAATATTCGAAAGATAAGATCGCGGCCTTTCAAACCCTTTACCGCTGCATGGAGGTGATCGCACAGCTTTCATCACCTATTGCACCATTTTACATGGACCGTTTGTTCAATGACCTTAACCAGGTAACCCATCGTCACAAGGTGGAATCGGTTCATCTTTCTGATTTCCCCAAGTGCGAGGAGAAGGCCATCGACAAATCGCTGGAGGAGCGCATGGAGTTGGCGCAGAAGATATCTTCCATGATACTTTCCATCCGCAAAAAAGAACAGATACGCGTTCGCCAGCCTTTGAATAAGGTCCGGATCCCTGTCCTGGATGAATCCTTCAAAAATAGAATTGAAGCGGTGAAGGAGCTCATCCTTTCGGAAGTGAATGTGAAAGAGGTGGAATTTGTGGACGGATCGCAGGCGCAGATCGTGAAAAACCTGAAACTGAATTTTAAAACGCTGGGAAAAA
>DATDFI010000438.1:0-3482 GCA_036522695.1 Bacteroidia bacterium
ATGATCAGTACATTCAGGTTGTCGAACGTTTCAAATGCCTTGTTGAGTTGTTTTTTATTCACGGTACGGATGACAGATCAATAGAGGTTTACAGGTCAATGATTTTATTTCAGTTCTCCCAGCGCGGTTTTCATTCTTTTCAATGCTTCGGTGAGTTTATCTTCCGATGTAGCATACGAGAAACGGATGTAGCGGTCGTCACCGAACGCAGCGCCCGGCACCAGCGCAACATGCGCCTTATCGAGCAGGTATGCGCAAAGGTCCGTGCCGTTATCGATCTTTATTCCTCCCCCGCTTTTGCCGAAATAATGACTCACCTCGGGAAAAACATAAAATGCGCCCATCGGCAGATTTGCATTCATGCCCGGGATTTCCTTCATCAACTTTAAAACAAGGTCCCTGCGCTGGTGAAAGGCTTTGCGCATGGGTTCTATGGATGAAGGATCCATTTCCATTGCAGCGTGGGCGGCCTTTTGCGCGATGGAACAGGTGGCCGAGGTAAATTGGCCCTGCATTTTATCGCATGCCTTGGCAATATCCTTGTGCGCGCCAATGTATCCAACTCTCCATCCTGTCATCGCAAATGATTTGGAAACCCCGTTCACCGTCACCACGCGGTCTTTAATAAAATCGAATTGTGCAATGGATTCATGCTTTCCCGCAAAGCGGATATGCTCGTATATCTCGTCAGAGATGATATAGATGTCGGGATGTTTCGCGATCACTTCGGCAATGGCTTTCAACTCATCCTTTGTGTAAACGCTGCCGGTGGGATTACAGGGTGAAGAAAAAATAAGCAAACGTGTTTTGGGCGTGATGGCATTTTTGATCTGCCCGGCCGTAACCTTAAAATCCGCCTCTATGGTGGTGGGAATGATCACCGATCTTGCTTCAGCGAGTTTATTGATCTCGATATAGCTCACCCAATAAGGAGCGGGCACCAGCACTTCATCCCCGGGGTTGACGAGGCTGAGCACAGCGTTGGCAATGCTTTGTTTTGCCCCGGTTGAAACTACGATATGATCGGCCGTGTAATCGAGGTTGTTATCGCGTTTGAATTTGCGCGCGATGGCCTCCCGTAATTCGAGGTAGCCCGAAACGTGCGTGTAATAGCTGAAGTCCTCGTCAATGGCTTTTTTTGCAGCCAGCTTGACCGGCCCGGGCGTTTTAAAATCGGGCTCACCCAGGCTCAGCGAGATGATGTCCACTCCCTGCGCGCGAAGTTCCCTGCTGCGCCTCGCCATAGCTATCGTTTGCGATTCGCTGAGGCTGTTGATCCGGTCCGATAAATGCATAGCTGTTTTATGGAAGTGACAAACGTACAGGATTTTTTCGGGAATGACAAAGAGGAGAAAGGGGTTAAAAGTTAAGTGTTACCCGTTATTTGGGGGACACGAATGACCTTAAACAAATAACATTTCACCTTTTATTCCCCTTCACCAACGAATAAACCAACAGGTCGCAAAACTTTCCGTTGAAATGAATGTGTTCCCGGAAATGCGCTTCTTTCACAAATCCTAATTTCTCCACCAATGCCACCGCCCCTAAATTCCCGGCCATGATCCTTGCTTCAATGCTGTGCAGGTTCATCTCTCTCATCCCGAACCGCACGATCTCCTTCACACCCTCGAACGCGATGTTCTTTCCCCACAGCTCGGGCGAAAGTTCACCTCCGAGCTCGGCACGCAAATTCGCATGTTCAATGCGATTAAAGCCACAGGTGCCGATGATGTTACCCGACCCGCGCAACTGCGCTGCCCAGGCTATTCCATTTTGTTTACTGTAATTCTCCCGCACTCTTTCCACCAGCTTTTGCGCATCGCCCACGTCCCCCATCCCTTCTCTTGCGATAAAGCGGTTCACGTTCGGGTTGCTGCGCATGCGAAAGATCTCTTCGGCATCTCCCGGTAAAACTTCGCGTAAAAGCAGGCGGGGAGTGTGCAGCACCGGGAAATTCCGGAACACTTCCGTATTTATGGATTCACTGTTGGGTGTCATCACTATTTATGTTTTCATTGTTCTTCCCAACCGGCTTTCCTTTTTTATAGCGGTTGGTCGAGCTTCTTTTTCCGTAACTGTCGTATTTGTAAATGTAGCCGGTTCCTTTTACCAGTTTTCGTTTTTCTTTTATTTGCCCGTTATCATAATAAGTTTTGCTTTTGATGCGATAGAGTTTTGAGGTATACATTCTTCGCTTTACTTTTTCACGGTAGATCAATCTCCCGTTCTCCGCCCATTCTTTTTTTCGTTGGTGAATGATCTCCTTGCAGCCCTGGCAATCTTTAATGTAGATCCTGCGCGTGTGCACGACCTCTTTAGGATGTCCTTTCGTGTAAAAAGCCCTGCTTGTTTTCCATTGTACTTTTCTTAACCCGAAAGGCTTTGTGCCTATGCAGGCGGCCATGAAGGCGAGGAGCAGAATGGGAATTGTTCGTGTCAACGCCCCTAATTTAGAAGTATAATTCCCGTAAATCAAAAAGATTAAATTTGTTTTACACTAAACCTCCCTGTTATGTTGCCTCCCGAACTTCAAAAACCGGCACCACGCGATGCCTCACTGGCCGAAAACCTTTTATCCAGGAACCGCTCAACCGTGCGCAGTCTGTATATTGGCTCGATCGCCATCATTCCCTTGTTCGCTGCCATTTTTGTGCTCAAGTTCGGAACGGATGATATTGTTGCCGGAATATTAATAGGGGCCGGGATAGGAGCATTGGTTGCGCTGATGGCTTTTGCTACGCAGGTAAATGTAAAGCGCAGCATCCGACTTTTTTGCGAGGGCAATGCAACACTCGGCATTATTCAATCCATCAAAGCCCCGGCCGACCGCAGGGGAAACACGTATGCTTACATGACGATAGAATTTAAAAATGATCTTGGGCAAACGGTAAGCGGGCAGGCACTCTCTATGACGAATATTAAAGAAATAGACCTGAAAGCAGGGGACAGCGTTCCTGTTCTTTACCTGAAAGATTCAAAAGTCTTCGGAATTTATTCCCCGGGCCTTGGCATGACGAGCGGACACATAAAGAAAATAGTTTAGAGGCAGGGAGCGGGGCTCCAATGGCCATCGGCAGGAAAAAACTTCAGAAGTCCTAACCTCACTCCCGGCTTACTCCATCGCAGGCATGTTCATGCCCGCCCAATCTTCCTTAGTGGGACCATAAACGCCCACGGGTTTCAACCCTTCATGACGCATAAGCACACTTAATTGTCCGCGGTGGTGCGCCTGGTGCCGAACCAAAACGGAGAGTACTGTTCCCAGGCTCCACATTTCACCGTACATGTTCACTTTTTCGGTGAGCATTTCATCCTTCCAGTGTTTTTGCAATTCCGAGATCAGCGAATCAGAAGAGGCTTTATAGGTGTCAATGATCTCTTTCATGGTTGAAGGCACATCCTTATTTTCTACAGGGCCTTTCACATCTTTCAATCCTGCGCGTCTCATCATTTCGGCAATGGTGCCCGCAATGTGCCAGGAC
>DATDFI010000439.1:0-2125 GCA_036522695.1 Bacteroidia bacterium
GTCAAAGAATACACCGTTCATGGGGACCAAAATGAAAGGCAAAGCCCTGGCCGTATTCAACAGGGGTAAGTTTTTAGAAATTATCCGCCAATAAGCGTAAGTAAGAAATGAAGAAAATCGTCTATGCTTACTCTCTTTATTTTAATACATTTGTTCATCCAATTAATCAAAACCACATAACAAAGCAAAGAATATGAAAAACAAATTCCTCATTCTCTTCATTGCCGTGTTCGGCTTCGCAGCACAAACTGCATTCGCCCAGCGTGACGAGAACCGTGGTGGAGGCGATGGCGGCTCTACCGACTACTCAAAAGCAAGGGTTTATTTCACCAATGATGTAAGCGATGACGGGACGATCGGGGATGAAGGCACCAGCTATATCATCAACAAGAAAAAGGGCAGCTATGTATACTGCATCGTGAGCAATTACCCTAACCCTCTCAATACTGAGAAATTCACGGTGGAGATCTACAAAGAAGAAGGCAGTGATTACAAACTGCAGGAGACCAAATATTACAACATCTCACGCACTACCAAAACCACCTACTTTAAATATACATTCCACATCAAGGGTGAGTATAAGTTCACCGTTTACAACGAGGACAACAAGCTCATCAGCTCAGGCTATGTGACCATCAAATACAAGTAATAGCTTACCCGTTTTCATTAAAAAGGGTCGGTCCACCTAAAGGACCGGCCCTTTTTGTTTCTACCTACTATATACTTTGATTTTACCCATTAAAGGGTATTGTACACCCCCCAGGGTAACAATACCTTTGGCTCATTATTTAGAATCATTATAAATTAAAAACGACCACATACAAGTACTTTATGAAGCTTAAATACAGTATTTTATATACTATCTCTTTACTTATTTATTTAAACTCATTTGCACAGGATCGCACCTTTGCCTGGACCTATAATACCACCGTTTTGGCTAAGGGTAACAAGGACCTCGAGGCCTGGGGCACCTTTGGCACCGGCCGCAAATACTTTTATCAGGGCCTTGATACAAGGTTGGAGCTGGAAGTGGGATTGACCGATCATCTTCAGACCGCATTTTATATCAACGGCTCGCATCGCAGTTTCGGGGCCAATATGGATACACTGGGCGGTATAGCGGATACCACTGTCAATGGTGTTTTTAACGAAAGCGCATTCTCTGTTTCGAGCGAATGGAAATGGAAACTGAGCGACCCGGTCGCCAATCGCCTCGGCTTTACTTTGTATGGCGAGCTTACGTTGGGCGCAGGATGGATGGAGCTTGAACACAAATTTATTTTTGAAAAAGTGATCGGGAAAGAAGTCTTTGCCCTGAACCTTATAGGAGAGCACGAGTTCGGATCGGATGTAAAAAAAGGAAAAGGTGAGATGAAATATGAGGCTATGGAGGGTGAACTCGCGTTCGGTTATATGCACATGTTCAAAACCGGTTGCGGTCTTGGCATGGAGATGCGTGATGTGAATGAGTTTGCCGAAGGAAAGAACTGGGAGAACTCAGCACTCATGGGCGGTCCCACGTACTTTCACAGCGGTGAAAAATATTTTTTGATCTTCAGCGTGATGCCCCAATGGAGGAACCTGAAAAAAACGGAGGATACACCCGATAACCTGGTGTTGAACGAGCATGAGAAAATCTCCGTACGTTTGCTGCTCGGTTTTGGCTTGTAGAATTTGAGAACGCACTTACATAAAATTGTGATCGGGCTGGCCTGCGCGCTGGCCCTGTGCGCGTGCACGGCCTCCATGCTTGCACCAACCGTTGTGGATGAGGGCTATGCAAAGCAGAAATGGGAAGACGCAACGATGGAGCAACTTAACGAAGGTTATCATTTGTACGTGAATAAGTGCGCGGGCTGTCATCACCTTCATAATCCCAAAGATTATACGGAAGAAAAATGGCGCAAGGAAATGCCCGAGATGGGCAAACGCGCCTATCTTTCCCTTGCCGACCAGGATAAGATCCTACGTTATATTCTCACCAAAAAAGAATCGCTTACCCAAAAGTAAGCTGCTCTTTCTTTGCTCCTGTATAAAAACTTTGTACCCTTTGTAGCTATTTCCCTTTTGAAAAACCCGGAATTTCACTGAAATTTGTATCCTTAATCCCAGTATATGAAACGAT
>DATDFI010000440.1:0-10737 GCA_036522695.1 Bacteroidia bacterium
AGGGAACACAGTACCTGCTTGAGTTGTACCAGGGATCAGCGGACGGTTATTATTACGGGACCAGCTCACAGGTAGGACAGCACCTCACTTATTACGACATGCGTTACTGCAACAGCTGCACGCAAAATACCTTTCCTACCAACACGCTTTCCAATTATCAATACGGTTATCCCGATCTTTGGTATTTCACCAAGCGCAATGTGACCCCGGCCCCTACTTACGCGATGGGAACTGCACTTACCGTTAACGCAGGCAGCGGAAATGTCATTTGCCAGGGCTCAACAGTAATGATCGGTGGAACGGCAACAGGCGGAACTCCCGGGTACACTTATTCATGGGCACCTGCTTCAAGCCTGAATTCATCCAGCATTTCCCAACCCAACGCATCGCCCACAACCACTACCACCTACACCGAGTATGTAACTGATCTTTGTGGAACATCCACTTCTTCGACCGTAACTGTAACCGTTAACAATTTGCCAAACGTTACCGCTGGCGCGAACCCGGGCACCAGCATTTGCACCGGCAGTTCGGTAACGCTCAATGGCGGTGGAGCGGTTTCTTACAACTGGTCGAACAGTGTGACCGATAACGTGGCTTTCACACCTTCGGCTACCACAACCTACACCGTTACCGGTACTGACGCAAACGGATGCAGCAACACGAACACCATAACGGTTACTGTAAATCCCCTACCCGCTGTTGGCGGCAACGCATCTCCTTCGTCAACCCTATGCGAGGGATCCATGCTTACGCTGAGCGGGACAGGTGCTTCCACTTATTCCTGGAGCGGTGGTGTAACTGATAATGTTCCATTCACAGCATTGAACAGCGGCACTTACACTGTGACCGGGACCGATGCAAATGGCTGCAGTAACACCGGCACCGTAAGCATTACCGTGAATCAATTACCCGTTGTTGCTTATGTTGAATCGCAATCCAACGTTTGCATCAACTGGGCCCCGATCACACTTACTCCCGGTTCACCGGCCAACGGAACATACAGTGGTACGGCTGTGAGCGGGAACACATTCGATCCTGCAACAGCGGGCTCCGGGACCTTTGATGTAATTTATTCATTCACCGATTTGAATGGCTGCACGAATGCCGACACCTCGCAGATAACGGTTGATCTTTGCACCGGCATCCAGCTTTCTTCTTCACAAACCGGTTTCGAAGTGTTCCCTAACCCTTTCAACAACCAGTTGACCATTGGAGTGACCTCTGGTAGTGGTGAGGCAACACTGTACAATGCCACAGGGCAGGAAGTAATGCACCTGCGATTGAACGAGGGTAAAAACACGATCGACACCAAAGAGCTTTCTGCGGGCGCATATTTTGTGCGTGTAAAAACCGTGAAGGGAACTTTTGATCTCCAGGTGATCAAATCAAAATAATAAACATTCCATTATCCTTAAAGGGCTGTTCCTCGCGGAACGGCCCTTTTTTATTTTCAATACAACCTGGTAAACCCAGGAAGGCCGCTGGTTTGCGCCTTACTCCTTCATTCATTACATTTGGTATGATGAAAAAACTTCTGCTCCTCCTCTCCCTCTTCCATCTTCCCTTTTACATTTTACATGCCCAGGGAGCGTGGACGCAAAAAGCAAATCTTCCCGATACCGCCCGCGAGAAACCCGTGGGCTTTGGCATCGGGTCAAAAGGCTACTATGGTCTTGGGGTCAGCATCACCGGTGTCCATTTCCGCGACCTGTGGGAATTCGATCCCTTCACAAACACCTGGACGCAGAAAGCGAATTTCGGTGGAAGCGGTCGCTGGGCGGCTTTCAGTTTTGTGATCGGTACCAAAGCGTTTGTGGGAACAGGATTCGCCACCACTTACGTACAGGATTTCTGGGAATACGATCAAACCGCAAACACCTGGACACAAAAAGCGAATTTCGGAGGAGGAGCGCGTTATGCCGCTGCCGGTTTTTCTGTTGGCGGCAAAGGTTATGCGGCCACGGGCTACAGCAACACCGCTTTGCAAGACCTCTGGGAATATGATCCTTCACAAAATACATGGACCGCAAAAGCGAATTTTCCCGGTGGCGCGCGCAGTCATGCGGTCGGGTTCACCATCGGGAACAAGGGATATATTTCATCAGGTGGCGGATTGAATTCTGTTTACTATAATGATCTCTGGCAATATGATCCCTCTTCCAATACCTGGTCGCAGCTTGCGAATTACAGCGGCAACGGCCGCACCACCTCAGCCGGGTTCTCTATCGGCAATTACGGTTTTGTGGGAACAGGGTGGACACCTTCGAATGGTGCGACAAATGATTTCTGGCAATACGATCCCCTGGGAAACTCGTGGATGCAGATCGCATCGTTTCCACCCGGTGTGCGCGAAGGTGGCGTTGGATTTTCGGTGGGAAGCAAAGGATACTTTGGAACAGGCAACGACCAAACCTCGGGCTACTTCAATGACCTGTGGGAATACGCACTCGATCCTACTGCAGTAACAGGATCAAAACAATTCGATTGCTCCGTATTTCCGAATCCCGTTCACGTTACCTGCACCTTTGCCTTCGCTAATTTTATCGCGGGAATGCAATGCTCCATTTATGACCTGGAAGGGAAAAAGTTGCGTGAAGAGCAGGTCAGCGATCTCACATTTACCTTCTATCGCAACGATCTTCCCCCGGGAATTTATTTTTACCGCATCACTTCCGGTGTAAAACAATTGTCATCCGGCAAACTCGTCATCGAATGAAAAAGATATTTCTCGTTCTCTCTATCCTGCATCTCACATTTTCCATTTTACCTGCCTCCCAAAATCCCTGGCTGCAAAAAACTTCCTTACCCGCCCAGGGCCGCCATGGCGCCTGTACGTTCTCCATTGGTGATCGTGTGTATTTCGGAACAGGACACAACAATGGAGGAAATGTGGATGTATTGTTCGATGACTGGTGGGAATATGACCCCGGAACGGATTCATGGTCGCAAAAAGCGAATTTCGGAGGAGGATTGCGTAAATGGGCCAATGCATTTTCGATCGGTAACAAAGGTTATCTCGGCACAGGCGAAGATCCTTCCACGGCCGAAGATTACGACCTATGGGAATATGACCCTGTGCAAAATACATGGACGCAAAAAGCCGATCTCATCGGAGGCGCGAGGGAAGGTGCCAACAGTTTTACGGTCGCGAACAAAGCCTACATGTGCGCGGGGTCCTTTTGGGCCGATGTATGGGAATATGATCCTGCAAATGATACCTGGACGCAGATGGCTGATTTCCCGGATTGGGGCGGGAGGATCTGTTCCGTTTCATTTTCAATAAATGGCAAGGGGTATATGGGCCTTGGTTGTGATGGAAATAATTTTCAGCCGAATGCAGATTGGTATGAATTCGATCCCAGCTCCAATACCTGGACGCAAAAAGCGAATTTACCGGGCCCACCCCGCAGCGGCCCCGCGGCCTTCGCAGTTACAGGAAAAGGATACATCGCCTGCGGCACTTCCTGGCCCAACGTCCTGGATGTTTTCACCGATTGCTATGAATACGACCCCACAAACGATACCTGGAAGCGCATCCAGGATTTCCCGGGACAAGGGCGCAGGTTCACCGTTGCTGCAAGCGTAAATAACCGTGGATATACCTGCACGGGTACCAATGGCATTAACCTCAATGATCTTTGGGAATTCAATCCTTCATTAGTTGAAGGGATAAACACGAACGAAGAGAAAACCTCCTGTTCTATTTTTCCAAATCCCATGCGCGATCACGCAACCCTGCAGATCTCATCCGTGAAAAATGACCTTCGCTTCATACTTTATGATGCCTCAGGAAAAAAGATACGTGAGCAAAAATGCCACAGCTCATCACTGATCATTGATCGCGATGAGCTGCAGGCAGGAATTTATTTTTGCTCGTTAAGCGAGGGAACAAAGAATTTATATTCGGGGAAACTGATCATCGAGTAACTCCCATCAACCATCGTACATCATCCCTCGCACATCACCGCTTTTACTCAACGGTGATATAAACATCATCCTCGTCCGATTCGGCAGCAAGGTAAATACCCAGCTTGATGCCGAAAGCAAAACTGCTGTTGAACGCGTGTTCGTAATTCGAATTGAAATGCAGGTCTCCATTGCCGAAACGCTTCCGGATGAAAGGAGTGATGTAACCTCCGAACCCCTTCCCCCAGGAAATGATACTTTCAAACTCAATTTCTTTTCCCTGGAAAAAAGGACCAACGGCCTTATCTTCCACCGAACCTTTGAGCCAGTTGAAAGTAAGATGTGATTGCGTTACAAAATCCTTTATTGAAACATTCGCACTCAGGCTCAGGCCCAGCCCGGTAACATTAGTTTCCGAATGCCCGATACCGATCACCTGGCCCCCGTTGGTTGCAGTTCCGTTCTCCACATAATTTCCCAGGCGCGTCCATTTATATTGCCCGCCCAGGAACAAACCATGCGCCCCGAACCCAAGCCGGAAATTTAAAATATCATAATCTATCCCATGTACCTGGGGTACCCCGTTCTTAGAGCAGCCTTTGAACCTCTCGAACTGGTTTTCGAAATCGTGGAGGGGATTTGTTATGTACATCCAAAGCGCATTCACCATCCCGTCAAGATTGGTCTCGTAAAATGCATGCGATGAATAACGGCAATACCAGATCTCGTAATTGGTAAGACCCATGTGGTCCTTATAGGAATTAGAAACATTGAAGGTGGTGTTGTTCGCATCCCAGCTGCCTGAAACATAAGCGGGGCTGAAACTTTCACTGCCAAGGCGATAACCTACACGCAAAACCTTGTCCATTTCGAATTGTGCGCTCGATATATTCGTAACCGTTACGCCCGCAAAAAAAAGCAAAGCGCTTTTCCATTGTAAACCTGCTTTCATCTTGTTTTGTTTTGCCGTAAAAGTACCGGCAATACAGGAGTATTCTAAACCCGTTTTAGCGGAATCTTACCAGGAAAGAGGGAGATCAAACAAGGAAAAGTCAGGGTCAGATGACCGACCGAACGATTTGACATCATTCAGTCGGGCAGGCATCACCCGTCATACCTCTTCCATGTTACTGCACGCGGCTAAGCCCGGCCTTCGCCTTAAGCTCAATGCTGTCCTGGTACTCGTGATCGTGCAGAGCGAGACATTTTTTGAACCATTCGGCCGAGTGCACTTTATCATTCATGGTTTCATAAATGAGACCGAGCTGCAAAGCGCTGTTAGCCGCGAAATAGAAAGGATATTTTTCACCCGAACTATATGCCAGCTCATAATAACGTATCGCGGTTTGCGTGTCGCCCATTTTGTGATGGATGCGCGCAAGCCGGTATTCGAATTCAATGATATCATGTATCGATCTTGAATTCTTCGGTTCCATTTTCAGCACTGCATCGAGGGCTTCGCGGTAATAGCCGCCATCAAACAACAAACGGGACCGCAATAAGTTCACTTCAGGCATCACGTTACCCTGCGCATCTTTGAGAGCTTGTTTGTCCTCATCGGTCATGCTGCTGCCATTGGTTTTCACCAGTTCCATATAACGCGCGTAGCCATCCTTATCATTTGAGATCAAACAACACCAGGCCAGGCCCCGGTAAGCCGAGCGGATAAAGTTGATCCCTTTGAAATTGCGGACATAAACGCGAAAATATTTTGCCGCATTGGTATCGAGTTTATTCATCAAAGCTACACCCTGCAAATAACCGAGGTAATGGAAAGGTAAGCGCGATGCATCAGCAGGTAATTGCGAAATGAATTCGAAAGCTCTTGCGCACCGGCCCGTGTGCAGGGCCATTCCAGCCGCGGCATAAACCAACAAAGGTTGGCTCATCCTTTTTTCGCTGAGTCGCTGAAATATCTTTTCCTCCGCAGTCTCATCATTATTGAGGTTAAGCTGGATAAAGGAGAGGTAAAAAAGCGTTTCCGTTTCGAGGTAAGCGAATTGGTTCTGCTTTTGTGTTTCAGCAAGCACCGCTTCCAGCTCGGCAATACCCTGCTTCACCGTTCCGCTCATGCCCACCAGGTCGGCCGCCCACTTGTAATTGGCCGGGATGTTGCCGATGAGCGCATGCAAAAGTCCGAGGCCCTTTTTGGTGGGGATAAAACCCGGGAACTTTTTTTCGTTCGATCCGAGTTGCTTAAAGGCCTTGTTGATATCGACCGCAGCATCTTTGTAATCCCCGAACTTTATTTCGGTGAATGCCCATTGCAAATTGATCTCGGCTTTACAATACAAAAACCAGGGCGAATCCTTTGAATCGTCCTCGATAACTGCCAGCCTTTCACTTTTTCTCTTTTTCCAGGCATCGTATTTATCACGCTCTTCGGTGATCACCAGCGTGAGAAAATCTGTATAATTATCGAGCAATACAGTAATGGAATTTTCTGCATGCAGCTTGCGCTCTGCTTCCAATATACCCCTGCCTTTCTCCATCTCCAGGCCGAGGATATCCTTATACGCATCACGGCAGGAGGAATTAAAATCGAAGGAAGCCCCTGCAAGCAGGGGGAAAAACAAGAGCGATATAAAATGAAATCTTCGCAAAAAGAAAGTATATGGTATAAAGGTAAAGCAGAAGTTGAGAAATAAAAAAAGGGACCCATTGGATCCCTTTCATATTAATAAGGCAAATATTATTTTTCTTTCTTTTCCTCCTCCACGTGGTCGGGATCAACAGAAGGGTCAACGAGGATGCGGCCGCAATGTTCGCACACGATGATCTTTTTATGCATACGGATATCGAGCTGGCGCTGGGGCGGGATCTTGTTGAAACATCCTCCGCAGGCATCACGCTGTACGGTTACCACGGCAAGACCATTTTTTGCATTGGCGCGGATACGCTTGTAAGCGCTGAGCAGGCGGTCCTCAATGATCGACTCGGCCTGCTTTGATTTTTTCACGAGCGCATCTTCTTCTTTCTGGGTTTCGGCAATGATATCCTCGAGCTCGGTGCGTTTTGTTTTGAGGATCTTGTTACGGTCCTTCAACTCTTCTTCACTCTGTTCGATCAGTTCTTTTTTAGCCTGGATCTGTGCTTTGAATTCTTTGATGCGCTTTTCGGAAAGCTGGATCTCGAGGGTCTGGAATTCGATCTCCTTGGTGAGTGAATCGTATTCACGGTTATTGCGAACCTTGCTCTGCTGCCCCTCGTACTTCTTGATGAGCGCGTTCGCATCCTTCATGGTATTTTTCTTATCGGTGATGGATTGCTCCAGTTCCTCGATCTCGTCATTGTATTTCTTAATACGGGTCTCCAAACCGGTAACGATGTCCTCCAGGTCGTTCACTTCGAGCGGGAGTTCACCGCGTACGGTCTTGATACGGTCGATCTCGGAATCAATGGACTGGAGCTGAAAAAGGGCGATCAGTTTTTCTTCTACGGAGATATCGCTCTTGTCAGCAGTAGCTGCTTTTCCTTTAGCCATCTTAGAAATAATTTATCGGGTTGGTATTGATCTTTGTTAAACGGACGGCAAAATTAGGAAATTTATCCGTTAAAAACGAATAAAATAGGTCCTTCGTAAACTGCTCACTTTCAAAGTGTCCTATATCGGAAACCAGTATTTTCCCCTCCGCGTCAAAGAACTCGTGGTACTTGAAATCGGCCGACACATAAGCATCGGCCCCCGCACCAATGGCCGCCTTTAATAAAAAGCTTCCGGCCCCACCGCACACCGCCACCCGCTTTATTTTTTTACCGGTAAAAGCCGTATGCCGTACCACCCCACATTCCATTTTTGATTTCACCGATTTTAAAAAAGTTTTTTCATCCATTTCCTTTTTGAACTCGCCCACCATTCCGGAACCCACCCGCGGATGAACATTGCCCAGCGGAACAATATCATAAGCCACTTCTTCGTAAGGATGTGAATTCAACAACGCTTTGATCACTGCCGGCTCGAGATATTGAGGAAAAATGGTTTCGATCTTCAATTCATTCTCACGGTGCTGCTTTCCCCTTTCGCCCACATAAGGGTTTGTATCATCCGAGCCCCGAAAAGTCCCGAAGCCCTCAGCATTAAAACTGCATTCGTCATAATTCCCGATCTGCCCGGCACCGGCAGCGAAAAGCGCCTGCCGCACTTTGCCTGCCTTATCTACAGGACAAAAGGTGACGAGCTTGCGCAGCAGGCCTGTTTTAGGAGAAAGTATTTGAGTATCCGTTAAACCAAGTTTACTGCAGATCATCGCATTCACGCCCTGGGACACATTATCTAGATTGGTGTGCGCGGCATAAATGGCGATATCGTTCTTGATGGCCATCATCACCGTACGCTCTACATAATTTTTTCCGTTGAGCTTTTTCAGCCCCCCGAAAATGATGGGATGATGCGCGATAACAAGATTGCACTTATTCTTTATCGCTTCCGCAATAACCTCCTCGGTGCTGTCGAGACAAATGAGGGCCCCGGTAACTTTTGCGAAAGGATCCCCGACAATCAGCCCGGCATTATCATAGCTCTCCTGCAAGGATAAAGGAGCGATGGACTCGAGGTAAGACGTAATATCTTTTATCCGAAGCATACACTTAAAGGCTGTTTAAAATTTCCCGAAAAAATTTGAGATATCGAAATACACGTTCTTCTTTTTGCGTTTCACTTTAATGTGAAGCACATCGAAAGGCTTGCCGTCATGATAACTCAGGCTTTGACTGCGCATTTTATAATTGGGATAATGATCGCGGAGCCATTTGTATTCGGCCGCCACACCCGTTGTCTCGGTGGTCTCTTCTATAATGATGGCCTTCTCATACGATGATCCGTCACGCTCATTTGACTGCAAAACGCACTGGTGTACAATGGTTCTTGCATGGTGCGAAACCGGGGCAAAGGCGCACAGCAGGGTGAACATGCCGGCAACCAACAGATGAATGATCCTCATGATTTGAGATTTGGGTTTGGGAAAACGAATATAAGAAATAGTCCGGAGCCGGGCGTGGGGAGTGTGAGTGGAGAAAATTAATCTGCTTCATTGCAAAATGAAACTTACTACTTTTACCAGCGATGGGATCGTTGCGCATATTGTTGCTTCCTTTTGCATGGCTGTACGGCCTGGCGGTAACGGTACGCAACAAATTTTACGACTGGGGATTTTTTCGCTCTAAGGAATTCCCGTTCCCGGTGATATGTGTGGGGAATCTGTCGGCCGGTGGTACGGGCAAAACACCGCACGTAGAATATCTCGTGCGCTTACTGAAGAAAGATCATCGCGTGGCCGCTTTGAGCCGCGGTTACGGCCGGCTAAGCAGCGGGTTTATCCTTGCAAGTGAAAATTCATCTTCGGCTGAAATAGGTGATGAGCCAAGGCAATACAAAAAAAAATTCCCGGATGTGAATGTTGCTGTTGATGCGAATCGCGTACACGGCATTTTAAAGTTGAAAGGACTTGACCCGGGAATAGAGGTTATCGTACTGGACGATGCTTTCCAGCACCGCGCGGTAAAAGCGGGACTCAACATTTTACTTACCGACTACAACCGCCTGTATTATAAGGACAGGTTATTACCTGCCGGGATGCTGCGCGAGCCCGTGAGCGGGGCAGGCCGTGCCGATGTGATCATTGTAACCAAAACACCGGGGAACCTCACTCCCATGGAGCAGCGGATCTTATTGAAGGAGATAAAGCCGAGGCCGCACCAGCAGGTCTTTTTCTCTTACATCATTTACGGGGAGCCTGTTTCCTACTGGAATTCGGATGAAAAAGTGAGCACGATGGTTGAAATGAGCGCAGAAAATTTTTCGGTGGTGATGCTGACCGGGATCGCGAATCCCGCGCCATTGAAAGATTTTCTTTCAAAAAAATTCAAGGAGGTGAAGGAGATGAATTTCCCGGATCATCATAATTACAGCGTGGTGGACCTGGAACGTTTGAAAGCCGCCTACAACGGAATTGCGAATGAAAAAAAAGTTATTGTTACAACGGAGAAAGATGCGATGCGATTAGACAAACCGGGACTGATAGAATTCATTAAGGGATTACCGATATTGTATTTGCCGATAGAGGTGAAATTCCACCATAGCGAAGAGAAGAGCTTAGATGCGAGGGTGAAGGAGTTGATGAAGAGATGAGTAAAAGGATCTCAATAATTGGGGGCGCAAGAATTGGTCTTGCCAATGTTACCTGGCCCTTCGCGAATCTTATTGTAGAAAATACCCGGGTGATCTTGACAGCCAGGATACTTTTAAAAAAACTCACATTTGAACCGAAAGACATTATTTGCATTGAACCATACAGTGGCATTATCAGCGGAGGATTAAAAATAAACCACCGCAAAAGTGAATATAAAAAGGAGGTGATCTTCTGGTTGTTCGGAGATCCGCTGAAAGTTATGAAACAAATTGAGGAATCAGGTATTTCCAGGGAAAAGCTCCAGTATAAGTGGAGTTGAAGATTGTTATCGATGAAAAGCTTCCAATGGAAGTTTTCGTCAGGCACTGTGACCTGCGACACGAGGTCTTGCAGCGGAAAGCCTGCCTGTATGCGCAGGCAGACGGGCAAGACAGAAGTTGAAAGAATCAAAGGATACAATTGCTCCTCAAAAAACAAAACACATTTTATGCTCGAAGAGATCAAAGCTACCGCCAGCTTTTTAAAAGAAAAAATAGCTGAAACTCCAGGTATCGGAATTATCCTGGGCACGGGCCTTGGAGGACTGGGAAAAGAGATCGAAGTGAAAAACGAATTCCCCTACTCTTCCATTCCGAATTTCCCGGTCTCCACTGTACAAGGACATTCCGGCAAGCTATTATTCGGAAAACTGGGAGGAAAA
>DATDFI010000441.1:0-3915 GCA_036522695.1 Bacteroidia bacterium
ATAAGATCTCGGCATACGTTGATGAGAAAACAGATATCATAAGCGGGAAAGAAGAACTCACCTATTATAACAATTCGCCCGACACCCTAAGCTTCGTTTATTTCCATCTGTACCAGAATGCTTTCACTCCCGGCTCTTACCTCGCGGACCTTTACAAAGAAAACAATGTGCCCCCGAAATTCGGAAAATACGAGAAGCAGGGATTGGGAACACAGGTACTGAAAATGCAGGTTGACGGTGCCGACCTGAAGACCGAACTGGACAATTCCATCCTGAAAGTTTATTTACCTAAGCCTTTGAAGAGCGGGGAATCGATCACTTTCAGCGTAGAATTCAAAACGTATTTCGATATGGGAGGGACGATCAGGAGAAGAATGAAAATGTTCGTGCCATTTAACGGTTACAAGCATTACGATGGCGTGCATTGGTACCCGCGCATAAGCGTGTACGATCGCAGGCAGGGATGGGATACCGACCAGCATCTTGAAAAAGAATTTTACGGTGACTTCGGTACGTATGATGTGGAATTGAATATGGCCAACAACTTTGTGCTGGAAGCCACCGGGGTTTTGCAGAACAAAGATGAGGTGATGCCTACCGAGCTTCGCCAGAAACTCGACATTAAAAATTTTGCGACCAAGCCTTTGTACTCTGCTCCCACGGTGATCATCCCTTACGACAGCACCATCCGCAAAAAATATTATTACCATGCCGAGAACGTTCATGATTTTGCATGGACGGCCGATCCCACCTATCGCATCGGTGAATTTAACCTGGACGGGATACAGATCATCGCGCTGGCGCAGGAGGGCGTGGCTGCGCGCTGGCAAAATGCTGCTGCTTACACCGCACGCGTAATGGATATTTACAATCGTGATTTCGGCAGGTATGTTTACCCGAAGATGGTGGTGGCCGATGCCCGTGACGGAATGGAATATCCCATGCTCACACTGGATGGAGGCATGGAACCCGACTACCATTCCCTGCTTGCCCACGAGGTGGGACACAACTGGTTCTTCGGGATGGTGGGCAATAATGAAACGTACCGCGCTATGCTGGATGAAGGATTCACCCAATTTATAGATAGCTGGGCGCTCGAACGTATTGACGGACCTGAAGTTATCAGGGGCACACCGCGCTCATCCTACGTGCGGCAATTCATCAAGCCCATTGATGTGCGCAACAGCGAAGTATATTACGGGTACATGAATGAAGCAATCCACGGAAGTGAAACAACATTGAACACGCATTCTTCAGATTTCAACGGGGCGCTCAGGCATGGTGGCGGATATGGGCAGGTGTATTCAAAAACCGCTACCATGCTTTACAACCTGCAGTATGTTTTGGGCGATGATCTTTTCCGTGAAGCCATGCATCATTATTTTGATCAATGGAAAATTTGTCACCCGTATGTTGAAGATTTCCGCACGAGCATCATCCAATTCACGCATGTTGACCTGAATTGGTTCTTTGATGAATGGATCGATACATACAAAACGATAGATTATGCCGTAGGAAAAGTGGAAAGAGTAAAAGACCCCTATCCTAAAAAAGATACTTATCATACGCCAAAGGACACTTACCGGATCACCTTCCACCGCAAAGGCAAAATGCAGATGCCCATCGATTTTATCGTGATCTCGAAAACGGATTCGGTATTCAAATTTCATATTCCGAACACCTGGTTCGTAAAGAAAACGGATGCCACCGTGTTACCCAAATGGTATGGATGGGGTGAAAAACTGGAACCCGATTACGAAGCTATAGTAACCATCCCTGGAGGAATAAAAGATGTGATCATTGATCCGAGCCACCGCCTGGCAGATGTGGATATGCTGGACAACAGCAAAACCTTCCCCTTCGAATACAATTTCGATTCAAAAATTTACAATCCCCCCGACTGGACGAAGTATCAATTGAATTCACGTCCTGACATATGGTGGAACGGTTATGACGGCTTTAAAGCGGGCCTTCACTTAGACGGGAATTTTTACAACTACAAGCGCATTTTCGATGCGAACATTTGGTTCAACTCGGGAATATTGCAAACATTCAAGAGCGATTCGGGAAAAGCGATCAACGATTACAATTCCATTTCCTATCGCTTCAGCTACCGCACTTCAACGGATAAGCTGAGCAAGAATTCGAATGTTTTCGTTTCGGCCAAATCGCTTGACGGTTTGCAAGCATACACAGCAGGGTTCGACAAAAAACTGGCAAGAGGAAATAATAAACTTTATGCCTATTTCAAATCGATGATACGCAGGGACAGCACGGACCGGAATTACCTCATTAACCCCGGTGAGTGGCAGACGAACAAACTGAACAATACCATCACATTTGGCATCGAGCACATTTACAATTATTCCTATGGTACGGGTAATATCAACCTGAGTGTGCGTTCCTCAACCCTCGGTAGCGATTATGATTATGCCTATGCTAATTTAACAGTGGTGAACAAGAACCGTTTAGGGAAATATTTCAATTTCAACACACGCACCATCGTGCAATACGGCACCGGCCGCAATTGGGCCGATGAATCGATGTTGTACCTGGCAGGGGCGAACAACGAAGAACTGATGGACAACAAGTACACCCGTTCGTTCGGGTTTTTCCCTCAGAGCTGGGGAGGGTTTGGCAACGATGTTAATCATTTTAATATGGGAGGAGGGCTTGGCCTGCGGGGTTATGCGGGTTACCTGGCACCACAAGGTGTTGCGAACGATAATATACGTTTCACCTACAAAGGAACTGCCGGGGCTGCAATGAACGGGGAACTGGAATTCGACCAGCTTTTCAAATGGGGATTACCACGCTTTGTTTACAAGAGCAAAGGACTTTACCGTTTTGCCACCGGGGTGCGCAGCACTATAAAGATCAATACTTATTTATTCGGGGACATAGGCGTGATCAATTACAACAGCGGTTACGAACCTTTGTCGCTTGCCGACCTGCGTGCAGATGCGGGCGTGGGCACAGCGTTAACGATAAAACGTTTTGGTCCGCTGCAAACAGTTGATCCGCTCACGATACGTTTTGATGTGCCCTTGTTCCTGAATAGCGTTCCGGCTGTTGACCCGCAATACATAAAATTCCGCTGGGTGATAGGTGTGAGCAGGGCGTTTTAAAAGAAAAGATGATTGAGTAGTAATTAAATTGTAAAAATTATTGTCCAAGGCCCGGGTATGATTTACGAATATTGCGTGAGGGATTGAAGCGGAAAGCCCACAGCGGCATGCCACACTGAGCGTAGCGCAGCAAAGACGAAGTGTAATGCCGCGAGGACTTGAAGCGTAAAGCCCGACCCACAGGCGCGGTGACTACCCGGTCAATTGTAACGGGAACATTAACGCGGCAAGGGGCACGCCCAAAAACAAAACGATGAAGAAAGTATTCTCTCTCCCTTTACTGTTTGTATTTGCGATCTGCGCAAACGCTCAAACCAATGATGAACTTTATTCGCAGGGTTTGAAGTACAGGACCGAACACAAGAACAAAGAAGGCTACGATGTGTTCAGCAAGCTGATGAAGGCCGACTCAAACAACATCAACTATATCACTAACGGCAGCTATTTTTACAGCAAGTACGGTTACGTGGCGGGAAAGACCGATAAGGATAAAATGGTCTATTACCGGAAGGCGGAGTACCTCGCGAAGAAAGCGATAAAGATGAATGAGAAAGATGCGGAAGCGCATTACGTGTATTGCCTCGCGCTGGGCCGCATCAACGAAAATGCCAGTACGACTGATAAAATAAAAAATGCGAAGCTGATCAAGAAGGAGATCGACCGCACACTGGAATTAAATCCAAAACATGCGGGTGCATACCACATACTCGGGCGCTGGAACCGCACCATTGCCGAATTCAATTCATTTGAAAAATCGATGATCAATACGTTTTACGGGGGGGTGCCG
>DATDFI010000442.1:0-2492 GCA_036522695.1 Bacteroidia bacterium
GTGAGGGTTTTCTTCATCTCATCCTTCTTAATTGTGCTCCGTATTCGAGGTAATATACCTCATCGTGAGAAGGTTTTCTAGGCCCTCCCGCACCGGCCAGGGCTTTCGCCTCCTCCGAATTGAACGTCAGCCTGAATTCTCCTTTGCAAATGGGCTTACCGGAACGATCATTTTCACTCTTACAATTCATTTTCCCGGGATACACCTCCACTTCCACCTTGTATGAACCCGGCTTCACCATGTCGCGCAGGTAGGTCATGAGCGAAAAGTACCCGATCACATCCTTATAAATATCATCCAGCTTTTCGTAGTTATCGGTTGGTCCCCGCCAGATGTTGTCGCAATTCACAAAAGTATGTTGGGTCATTTCATCCTCGTTCATCTGCAATATCCACGAGCCTGCTTCATTACCGTCAACCTTTATGATGAAAACGAGCCAGCCGACAGGGGTTTTGTATTTGTCGTCAAGTAATTTGTGATAGTCCCAGTCCTCTTTCTTCTGCGAGGGATCCTTTAGAAATTGATCATAATAATACTGCAGCGAATGTTCGAAATAGGCAGTGTATTCGATCTGCCCGATCGGGCGGAATTCCAGGCACTCTCCCTTATCATTCTTTTTGATCACCGCATTGACTCCATCGCTTTCCTCCTGGATAAAGCGAACGCGGTTGACGAATTGAGCGTGCACTTCATCCGTTATGCCGTAATCATCTGATTTTTTCTCATAATAATAAGGAGAATGCTGCGCGTAGGAGAATTGCAGCGTGAGAAGAAGTGAAATGAAACAGCCGGAAATTTTCATTTCATCAAATGTAAAAAAAGCACAGTTACATTCTGAAGGTTTTATGACACGGCAGGCTCCAGGAGCTGTATCGTTCCTTTATCGGCATTCATCTCGGCCATGATCCCCAGCGGCACGGTGAGTTTATTTTCAATGTGCCCGATCATAGCCCCATAAAATGAAGGAATGCCAAGTGGTTTGATGTGCTGGTCGACCACTTCCATGAACGTGAAAGATTTTTCGGGTTCTTCCGCTTCGCACTTCACACATTTGCCGAAAACAAACCCGCTGATATTTTCCAGCACACCAGCCAGGCGCAATTGCGTAAGCATACGATCGATGCTGTACGGTTCTTCTTCCGTTTCCTCGAGGAAAAGGATCTTGTTTTTCCATTGCGGCAAATACGTAGAGCCGATGATGCCGGCCAGTACCGAAAGGTTTCCGCCAACCAAAACTCCACGGGCTTTACCGGGATTGATCACCACGGGCAGGTCTTCTTCTTTTGGACCCACATTGAGCAGGGTTTGCTCCTTATCCATCAATACACTCTTCACATAACTCACCGAAAAATCATTCCATCCCGAATTACCCACAGGACCGTGAAAAGTAACGAGGCCCGTGCGCGCCTGTATGGCCACTAGCAGTGAGGTGATGTCGCTGAAACCCATGAATACTTTGGGATTCATCCTGATATTATAGTAATCCAGCATTGGGAGTAAACGCGCACAACCCCAGCCGCCCTTCATACAAAAAATTCCCTGCACACTTTTATCCGTAAAGAAATCATTCAGTTCCTGCGCGCGTAATTCGTCCTTCCCGGCAAGGTAGCCGAACTTTTCAGTGAGCGTTTTTCCCGGCTTCACCTTAAAGCCCAGGTCCTGGATAATACCTTTAAACTTTTCTATTCCCTCGGGATACCATACCGCACCGGCCGGGGAAGTGATCGCGATGGTGTCTCCTTTTTTTAAGCCCGCGGCTTTTATGACCACATTTTCTTCGAGGTACTCACCGCTTTTTGAAAAAGGCGAAGCGAGTAAGGGCAGCCCGAGTCCTGCCGCACCGGCCATGCTGATGAATTTTCTCCTGCTTTGATCCACGAGCTAAATATAGACGATTTGAAAAAAATTGACGATGAATTCTTTCGAATAATGCCCGCTTGCACACTTTTTTGGAATATTTTAGCCATCCATAAACAAACCCCCAAACACAAAACGTATGAAAAGAACAATTATCAGCATGTTTCTTTGCGGAGCTGTTGCGCTGAGCCTGCCTTGCTTTTCGCAGGAGAGCCACAGCACTACCGGAGGGAACTGGACTTCCTTAACGGAGACCGGTGGCATCAGGATTTCCGAAATGCAGGAACAGCTCGGCACGTCACCGGCTGTATCATTCAGCTTCGAGAACACTACGAAGCAATCTTTGACCTTCACTTATATTATTAAGGACAAAAACGGCAATGTGCTGCACAAAGCCGAGACGATCACCCTTAATGCCGGTGAAACGATGAACGGGAAGAAAGACCCATCGAAAAACAATTCGATGAGCATTCGTCTCGAAGCTGGTCAGAATGCTTCGGATATTTCCGTAACGATAACTTCAGTGAAGGATCAAACTTCTAACTCAAACATGAACTATGAAAAATAATTATACACTTATAAAAAAAGGCGTACTCGCGCTTGCCTTCTTTCTTTTTGCAAGCAGCGCCTTCGCC
>DATDFI010000443.1:0-4395 GCA_036522695.1 Bacteroidia bacterium
ACACCTTGTTTACAAAACCACGGCACAAAATATCAGCGATGCACAGATCCGGTCGCAGATCCGTATACTGAATGAAGATTTCGGCAGGACCAATTCCGATACTACCGACACTCCTTCCGCATTTTTACCGCTTGCCGCAAATACCGGGATACAATTTTGTTTTGCCACCCGCGACCCGAACGGTTTTCCGACCACCGGTATCGAGCGCAGGCAAACAACGCTTAATTCGTTCTCCATGAATAACGCCATGAAATTTTATGCGCAGGGCGGAATGGACATCTGGGACCCTACCCGTTACATGAACATCTGGATATGCGATATGGGCAGTACCGGTATTCTCGGTTACGGTGAATTCCCGATCGGCAATGTCACCAACACATTCGGGGTGGTGATCGATCACATTGTTTTTGGGGATACACTTGCCGTGAATAGTGTGTATAATAAAGGAAGGACCACCACGCACGAGATCGGTCACTGCTTTAATCTTTATCATATCTGGGGAGATGACGGAACGGCTTGCTCCGGCACCGATTATTGTTCCGACACTCCCAACCAGGGCGGTCCCACCAATGGGATCTGTTTAACATTCCCGCATACCGATGCCTGTACGCCCACCGGCAATGGCATCATGTTCGAGAATTTCATGGATTACACCATCGATAGTTGCAAGAACCTCTTTACCCTCGGCCAAAGCGCGCGCATGAATGCGGTATTGACCATGCCGCCATACGATGCCCTTACCACTTCCAATGCCTGCCAGCCATTTGTGCTCGTGAACAACGATGCGGGGATCGAAAAAATAATGAACCCGAAAGGCAGTGTTTGCACTACCTTCACGCCCCAAATCCTTTTACTCAACTGGGGAGCCGATACGCTCGACTCCTGTTTGATAAATTACCAGGTGGATGCGAATACCCCTGCTGTTTACAGTTGGTACGGGAGCCTCGCGCCACTGGACACGGTTACGGTAACACTGCCGAATGTGAATGCCACTCCTGGTGCGCATTCGTTCACGGTATTTACTTCCATGCCCAATGGGGCCGGTGATGCGCAACCTTCCAATGACCAGATGACGATCAATTTTCTTGTGATCGGAAGCGGTAGCGCATTGCCATTCTTTGAAGGATTTGAAGCCCAAACTTTCCCCCCGAACGGCTGGGTGGTGAATAACCCCGACAGCAGCAATACGTGGATGCGGACCACGCTGGCCGCTTCGCAGGGCACCAGCGCTTCGGTGGTGATGAACAATTTCAATTATACCAATGGCACAGGGCAAAAAGATGAATTGTCGGAGTTATTGCCCATTGACCTGAGTTCGGTAAGCAATCCTGTACTAACGTTCGATATCGCGTACGTGTATTACAAGGAAACCACTCCTGCAACAAACAACTACACCGATACGCTTACCGTTTTTGTTTCTACGGATTGCGGGCAAACCTATACTTACATCTATAAAAAGGGCGGGTTGCAATTGTCCACCACCACGCCTATTCCTAACGGGCCCTCTTTCGTGCCCAATCAATACGAATGGCAATTCAAAGTAGTAAGCTTGCAATCGTATCAAGCATCCACGCACGCGCTCTTCAAATTCGTGAGCACTTCCGATTGGGGAAATAACATGTACATCGATAATATCAACATCACCAATGCAACGGATGTAAAGAACCTCGACATGAATTCATTCGTGAATGTGTATCCCAATCCTTCTTCAGGCATGGTGAATGTGGATGTGGAAACATCAGCCGGTAATGAGATGGAGATCCGCATTGTGGATGTTTTGGGAAGAACGATGAGCACGTTAAAAAAACAGGGACAGACCAGCGGGACCTACACCTTCGATCTTTCGGCACAACCCGCAGGAATTTATTTCGTGCAGTTGATCACCGCTGGCGGGACAATTACACGCAAAGTGGTGCTGGATAAAAAATGATCTTTTCATTCAAAGTGGATACGAACATGAAAAAGTATATTTCTCTCCCCTTCATTTTTTGCGCAACACTTTTGCTTTCGCAGAACACCTGGGTACAGAAGGGAACCTTCCTCGGCCAGGCCAGGCTTGGCGCAGCTTCTTTTTCCATAGGGACCAAAGGATACATCGGTACGGGTTATGGGAATCCCGGTGATGTTTTTTACAAGGATTTCTGGCAATGGGACCAAAGCAGTAATGCCTGGACGCAAAAAGCCAATTTCCCCTCCGTGAACAGGGCCTGGGCCAGCGGTTTTTCCATTGGTACTATGGGATATATCTGTTGCGGTTACGATTCAAATGGAGTGGAAAGGCGCGACCTGTGGCAGTACAGCCAGTCGGCAAATTTCTGGACACAAAAAACGCAGTTGCCCGGGACGGCTCGTTCGGAGGCCATTGCTTTCTCGATCGGCACAAAAGGTTATGTGGGGCTCGGTGCAAATGGCAATTCCAACCTCAACGAATTCTGGGAATGGGACCAGGCCAGCAATACCTGGACGCAGAAAGCGAATTTTGCAGGCACTCCCCGAAATGGTGCTGTTGCTTTTTCGATCGGCACCAAAGGTTATGTTGGAACAGGCGAAGATGTGAACGGTTACCAGGAAGATTTCTGGGAATGGGACCAGGCCACTAACACCTGGACGCGAAAAGCAAATTTTACGGGAGGTGTTCGGGCTGCCGCAGTAGGATTTTCCATTGGAAATTTGGGATACATCGGTACTGGCTGGAACAGCCATCAACTTGCGTGCAAGGATTTTTGGGTATATGATCCGGCAACTGACCTTTGGGTAAGGCTTACTGATTTTAGCGGTACTGCGCGCGTGGTGGCCACCGGATTCTCCATTGGGACAAAAGGTTATATAGGAACGGGATTCGATAATGTTTCCCGGAAAGATTTTTTTGAATACACTCCCGGTACTGCCGGTGTGATCGAATCAGAGAATGAAGTGCATGTAAACACTTTTCCGAACCCTGTTTTCACGCGAGTGACCTTCGAAATGGATAAAGAGCTGAAGAATGCAGAATTGAAACTCTTTGATATTTCGGGTAATGAAGTGGTGGAAAAGATCTTCAGCGGAAATAAAGTTCAACTGGAGCGCAACGACCTTCCGGCCGGAATTTATTTTTATGGGGTGAATGAGAATGGCAGCAAAGTAGCTTCCGGAAAGATCGTGGTGGAATAAAGCCCCTGGTTTTCGGTGCAAATTTTCTGATTTCCCCTCAGCGGATATTTCTTAAATTCGTGAAAGAACATCCCCTTTGTTCTAAAAACATTCACATGAAACAATTTTATCGCTGCATTCCTGCCGTATTTGCAGGCTTTTTATTCACGAGCAACGCTTTTTCCCAGGAATGGACGAAAGGATTGAAGCCGGGCTGCACCTTCCAGGAAGTGCAACACGCGTTTTACGAGCATTACCGTAACGATGAGACGCCCAGCGTGTATACCACCGAGAACAAGGACAACGAAGACTATCTCCGGTTCAAGCGTTGGGAAGCATTCACTAAGGCCCGTCTTGATTCTACCGGTCATTTTCCTTCCGAGCAATTGTGGAAGGAATTTCAAAAAAGCAGGAACCAAAAAAATAACCAACCGCTCATCACTTCTTCCTGGTCATTTGTTGGCCCGAAGACCGTCCCGGGAGGAGGCGGAGGAATGGGCCGCATCAACACGATGGAATTCCAGCCCGGCAATCTTAATACGATGTGGGTGGGTTCGGCTAATGGCGGTTTGTGGAAGACCATGGATGGAGGACAGACCTGGTCGAGCAACACCGATCTTTTGCCGAGCATTGGCGTGGCCGACATTGCGATCGATCCAACTGATACCAACATCATGTATATCGCGACCGGTGACGGATTCGGGTATGAAGCGGGGGGGCCATTCTGGGGAGGAACATATACCAGCGGCATCATGAGGTCCGTTGACGGGGGGGTGACCTGGTCTCCAACTTCTTTTTCATACAGTCAAAACCAGGGAAACATTGTTCAGCGTTTGATGCTGATCCCTTCGAGCCCCGGAATTTTACTGGCGGCTGCACGCAACGGACTTTTCCGTTCTGTAGATTCCGGTGCCACCTGGACACTCGCATTGAATAAGCACGTTTACGACATCGAGCTGAATACGTCCAACGATTCGATCGTGTATTGTGCCGGTGGCGCATTCATTTATCGTTCACTCGATAAAGGTGCCACATGGACAACGGTAGGATCCGGTATTGGTTCGGGCGGAAGGATTTCGCTGGCCGTTACCCCGGCCGATTCATCGGTGATCTACGCCCTCGAAGAAGGAGGAGGCTTGTATCGTTCGAATGATGGCGGCTCTTCGTTCTTATTCATGAGCAATGTTCCCGCTACACTGTACGGTTATTACGATTGTGCGCTGGCGGTATCTTCCCAAAATGCCACCAATGTAAGAGTGGGTGGTT
>DATDFI010000444.1:0-3561 GCA_036522695.1 Bacteroidia bacterium
GCGGCTATTCCACCACCGATACGTTGGTGGTGACCATTCCGCCCTCGAAGATCAATATCACCACCAATACGGTAAGCTCCAATTGCCATATGAATAATGGAAAAGCCATTGCCGTGGTGAATGGCGGAAGTTTACCGTATTACTATCAATGGTCGAATGGTAACAGCTCCTTCCTTGCCGACAGTCTTACATCCGGAATTTATGTAGTGACCGTAACCGACCAGCACGGCTGTTCGAATTTTGCGATTGCAACGGTGAGCGATCAGCAGGCGCCCGTGATCACCGTAAGTTCGGTGATCCCTGTTTCCTGTTTTGGCGGCAACAACGGTGCCATCGACATCAATCTTATCGGTAACACCGCACCTTATTCCTACATATGGAGCAACGGTGCCACCACGCAGGACGTGTACCAGCTGGTATCGGGTCCATATGAAGTGAGCGTGACCGATGCGAACGGCTGCGTTTCTACCAAAAGTATTTTAGTGGGCGAGCCACCCCAGGTGATCCTTTCTTCCACCAGCAGCCCGGCCTCGTGCGGGGGCATGGATGGCTCAGGAGGTATTGCGGTGAGCGGTTCAACCGGGCCTTACAGTTATATATGGCCTAACGGTGGGAACACCCCGACAGAATACGGTTTAGGTGCAGGAATTTACAATGTGATAGTAGTGGACAACAATGGCTGCATTTACAATACAGATGTTTCCATCAACGAAGCGAATGGGCCTATCATCGTGCAGGATTCCGTTACGGGAACAGGATGCGGAAATAACCTTGCAAGTGTATTCATCCATACGGTGAATGGACAAGGTCCCTTCACTTACTCATGGAGCAATGGCGCCACCACGCAAAACCTGATGAACGTGAGCGTGGGCAATTACACAGTGACCGTTACCGGCTCCAACGGCTGTAAATCGCTTAAAGCGGTAAGCATCACTAAAGATGATCCGGCAGGCGCAAGCATTTGCATTGTAAGCGTGGATACCATTACCGGTAAAAATAAAGTGATCATCATGAAGGATACTTCGCTCACCAATGTTGCCGGTTACAATATCTATAAAGAAAGTACGATGAGCGGCCTGTACTACCTCGTTGGATATATTCCGTTCAACACACCGGGAGCATTCTGGACCGACAGCTTATCCGATTCAAAAGTCCGCTCGTGGCGGTACAAAATCACGGTAGTTGACAATTGCGGTGGTGAATCAGAAATGAGCGGTGAACACAAAACCATTCACCTCAATACCAATGCGGGCATCAACAATTCTTACAACCTCATCTGGGACCAGTACGAAGGATTTAATTTCAACACGTACAACATTTATCGTTTCGACCAGGCGAACGGCTGGCAGTTCCTCACTTCGGTACCGAACAATATCATATCGTACACCGACCTGACGCCTCCCGCAAATACCCTCGCTTACATGGTGGATGCCGTGCCGCTCACAATCTGTTCCGACAGCACAGCTCGTTATTCGAATCAAAACCCGCTGGCTGCGATCAACAGCTCGCACTCCAACATCAAGAGCCTGTTCGCTACCACAGGTGTGAATGACAACACACCATTCGGTCCTGAGTTCGGCCTGTATCCCAACCCTTCGAGCGATATCGTAAACCTGATCTATCCTCCAAGTGAAAGCGGTTACAAAGTCAACATCCTTAATGCGCTCGGCCAGGTGGTATACAGCACGGTGATCAGTGCAGCCGATGCACATCTTGATGTGAATAAGCGTACCATAGATCTCAGTGGGTTTGCAAAAGGCATCTATACCGTAAGTTTCGAAAGCAAGAACCTGCGCGTGCACAAAAAACTCGTACTGCAGTAAGTTCTGTTTATTGTCTTAATTTTGCCCGGAAGCAAGGCACAACGCCTGCTTCCGGGCTTTTTTATTTTTCAGCCGTTCTCATGACAAGGACACGCTATATCCTTATTTGTTTTTTATTCCTGCTTTGCGGCCCGGCTTTCGCACAACAGTATAACATCAAATCGTACACTACGCGCAATGGCCTTGCTAATTCCATTGTGAACGACATTTTCATAGACAGCCGCGGGTACTTGTGGTTCGCTACGCAGGGCGGGGTGAGCCGTTTTGACGGGAAGATCTTTGAGAACTATTCTTCCAAGCAGGGATTACCCGGGAATGACATAACAAATATTTGTGAAGATGCAGAAGGAAATATCTGGATCGCAACGAACGGTTACGGTGTTTCAAAATTCGATGGACTGCATTTTACCAACTATACAAAAAAGGATGGCCTGGGCGCTGACATTGTTTATTACATTTTCTGCGATTCGAAGAAACAGCTCTGGTTCGCCACTTTCGGTGGGGGCATCAGTAAATTCGATCCGAAGGGAACGGGCGAAAAAAAATTCACTTCTTTCACCACCAATGAGGGTTTGCCCACCAATGAATTTTTTGTGGTGACCGAAGATAAATTCGGCAACATGTGGTTCGGCAGCAAGGGAAAAGGGCTAATCCGTTATAACGGACACAATTTTAATATTTACACCACTGCCGAGGGACTTTCATACAATTCCGTTTACTCGCTTTATTTTGATAAGAGCAACGAATTATGGATCGGCACCACTGCAGGCGGTGCATGCCAGATGGACCCGGATGGGACCATTAAACCTGTGGTGATCCCCGGTTTTGAAAAGGATCTTGTGTTCAGCATCCTGCAGGACCAACACGATAACATCTGGTTCGCAGCGGAGCACGGGCTTGCAAAATATGATGGGAGGAAATTCAAAGTATTCACTGAGCAGGAGGGCGTGATCGCAAGCTATATTAATTCCATCTGTGAAGATTACGAGGGAAATATCTGGATCGCCACCGGCAGCGGCATCTCCATGTTCAAGAACGAGGCTTTCGTGACGTTCACGGATAAAGAGGGACTTTCCAGCTCCAAAGTGACCACCGAATGCGAAGACGCTTACGGCAACATCATCATTGGCACTAACGGGGCCGGCCTGAATATGCTTACCGGTGATAAAGTGGTGCCCCTCAGGATAAAGGAACTGGACCAAAGCATCACTTACTCTTTGTTCAAAGATTCGCAGGGAAAGATCTGGGTAGGCACCGAATCGAGCGAAGACGGCATCATCATTCTCGAATACGGCAATGGCACCTATCACGTAAGTAAAAAAATAAAGTCGCTTAACGGGAGAGACATTAAAACCGTGAGCCGTATCATTGAGGATAAAGATGGAAATATATGGGTGGCCGCATACGGTCTGGGGGTCTTTAAGATCAATGGTGAAACTTCTGAAAATTTTAACGACAGCACCGGCCTGACCACGAACAATATCTTCACCTTGTTTGCCGACAGCAAGGGGAATGTATGGATAGGCACGAGCCAGGGCGGAGTGATAAAATGCGATGCACATGCGGGTGACGGAAAAAAATTTACCGTGTACACAAAAAATGACGGGCTGGGCGACAATTCCATTTGGGCGATATGTGAAGACTCGAAAGGAAATATTTATTTCGGCACGAATGAGAACGGGATAACCTGCTATGATCCCAAGGGCACAGGCGGGAAAAAATTCAAGAGCATTACGAC
>DATDFI010000445.1:0-9026 GCA_036522695.1 Bacteroidia bacterium
TTTTTCCGCTTCGTTATCGTTAAGCTGATGCAGGATGGAGAAGATAAGCACCACATCGTATTCATTCTCGTGTATTTTCAATCGCTCATGATCATTTACTTCCAGGTTCAGGAATTTGCCGCGGGCGCCAAATCTTTTTTGCGCATATAAAATGCAACCGCTGTCCTTGTCAAAGCCGGTATAGTCCGCATCGAGTGGAATGTAGTCCAGCAATTCGCCCGGTCCACAGCCTATGTCGAGCACCTTCGCATTCCTGGGGAACGAAATAAAATTCTTGAAAATGAATTTCCGCATGCGGGGCGTTCCCACAAGCCATTGGAAGGAATGATAAACGAAAGGGAAGGAGAGTAGGGCTCTTAAACCGGACTTGGATTCGGGCATACCGAAAATGTTTCCGAAAGATAGGGTTTTTAGAGGTAATTATAAGGGTAGGGATCCACCGGAACCTCCAACGTTCGTAAAGGTTTCCTGGCGTTTCTGCGGTCAAATAAAATACCTCGAAAAAATATCTTTTTGAGCATTGGTCGAACGCGTTGCTTTTTCAAATGGGAACCCGCTGGTAACCTTTCGTTCTATCCATTCAATTCCGAAAACCTGGTTGCCGTTCGGCCATTCGAATGATGAAACGATGCGGTTTGTTCGCAGGTCGAAAATGAAAATACCGCACATGGCTTCTTTGTGGTCCACACCCGGGGCATACATTTTGAATTTGGGCAGCACGCGTGATACCCCGATGAACGCATAGTTCTCATAAAAACATAATCCACGTGTCCAGCCCGGCAGTTTCAGGAGCGGAACGATCTTTCCTTTTTCGATAAAGCCGAATTCCCCATAGCCGCTGTTGTTCACATATAATTTCCCATTGTGCAGGCGCGCGGAATGCGGGCGTGTGAGTCCCCGCGCACAAACCTCCCCGCTCCTGCCCGAAAAGATCACTCCCGTGCCATCAACGGGAAAGTCTTTATCTCCCGGCTTTTGTTTTAAAGGCTTTTCGGCAGAAGCGGAAAAGAAGGAAGAAGAAATATCCTTTCCTGCCGCAATGGAATTCAATTGTAAATGATTTGCGCTGTGTTTTCCTTTTGTACTTTTTGGCGACCAGCATATTTCGCCTGTATGCGCTGAATCCATATCGATCTTCAGGATGCCGTTCTGCCCAACGGAATTCCCGTACAGCTCATCCCCGATAAAAGCGAGGTCGTGCAGGTAAGCAGCGCCCGGGAAGAATTTCACTCGTGCGGGCACCAGGAGATTTCCGCCCGGTTGTAAATCATTTCCATCACGCTCCAGGTGGCCTCGTACCGGTCTCAATTCAAAGACCTGGTTGGGGTTGCGCGTAGCGGCTATAAATACCGAATTATTTTCCCGATCCACGGCAAGACCTGAAGGATGCGGGAGAGAGATAAAGCTTTGGCGGAATGTTTTTCCTGCGCTCAATGCCATTACCATATGCTCGTACTCGCGCGTAACGATGAGCGTAATGCCAAGTTTGTCGAGCAAGGCGCTGAACGATCTTTCGGCAGTGAACTTCAGCGAGGATGCCTGGATCCCTGCATTGGAGAATGAAGCAGAAAGGATTTCCTGTGGATCGCGCAGGGCTTTATTTTGTTTATCGAAAGGACTTTCTTTTTTTATCATTTTTCAATCGGACCAAGTATTTTTTTCAACCCGAACAGGCCCGTATACATCTTCATTGCCGAACGGAACCCCGTTGTGCTTTTGCCTCCGATTCGTTTTGTGGAGAGAATGAGTACCTCCACGATCTGCGCTTTCTTCCTGAATATCCTCGCCATGATCTCCGCATCGATAAGATCACCTTCCGAATGGATCTGAACGCCCTCTAAAAACTTTGACGGGATCACCTTGGGTGTTCCGTTCACATCCCAAAGCGGTGTTTTCAGCAGCAGGCGGTTCTCATAATTGTACAAGACCGATCCCCACTTGCGCACAAAGCTCTCCCGCACCACGCGCGTGGTCTTGATCACAATATTATCATTGGTACGGGCATAATTCAGGATGATAGAGAGGTCCTCAACTGCCGTGCGCGCAGAGTTGGTGTAACAAATAAATTCGCCCTTGGCTTGTGCAATGCCATATTTCACCGCGCGCCCCCAGCCGCCTTTCTCAAGATCGTGGACTTTGATATTCTCATTCTTCCCTGCAAGCTCAAGCGCTTTTTTATGAGAATCATCTTTACTGCCGTTCACGATAAAAAGCAATTCCCAGGTCTCACCGAGGTTGTTGAGCATAGGAACATATTGCTCGAACAAGTGCGGCAGGTGTGCCGACTGGTTATAAATGGGAAGTATGATGGAGAATTTCGGTTTCATGTGTCGGTGCTTACTTCATCCCAGGCTTGATCGAGGTAACGTATCAGCCAGTTGAGCGTATAGTGCCTTTCCTGCACCACCTCGCAATTGAGGCTTCCGGGAACAGATTGCTTTTCCAGGCGTGAATTTACACAGGCCCAGTTTATCCTCAGGATAAGGTCGGCCTGGTCCAGTATCTCTTTTTTGGAACGAAGTTTTGCTTTCTCTTCCAGTTGTGTAAGACTTAAACCGTGTATGGTTTTAAGGTCCGTTTCCACATTACACATATGATCGGGATAATCCAGCGTGTCGATAAGCGAAAGCGACCAAAGTAAAACGTGTAAACATTCATAACGCCAGTTGGCATCTATTTTTTGCTGTTCGTTGGGATGCGTTGAGGTGACGTAATCTTTTTCAAGAGGGGATAAATGCGAAAGAGAACCGTACTCCTTATCCACTTTGTCGAGCGCTTTTTGTTCCAGGTCCTCGCTCTTCAGGCAAACATAAAGCAATGCGCTAAGCCGGTCGAGCACTTCCTGTTTCGAACGTATGGAAACTTTTTCATCCGGGTCGACAAAAAGCGCATTGGGGTTGCTGTACACCGGGAGGTCGTGCATTTTGCAGATCCGCTCGGAATTTTGCCGTCTTGCCGACTGGCTGGCTGTGGCGTTGATATTTTCAACTGGAGCTGTTGGCCCGGGGGTAATTTCGGGTGCAGGATCTTCCTTTTTACCCCCGCAGGAGAAAAGAAAAAGAAGAGGCAACAGGAAAGATATTTTTTTCATCACCTTATTTTTTCCGGGTCCAGTTCCACCAGGCCTCGTCAAATCCTGCCTCTTCCTGCCAGGCTACCACCTTTTTTATTCCCTCGCTGAGTTCAACGGAAGGTTTCCAGCCCAGGTCTTTGGTTGCATTTTTAATATTTGCATACCAATCGGTGGTGTCCCAATCACGGTTCTGCATTTTTCCAAACCCCGGTTCTCCCGGAACATTGCAAATATTTTTTACCTGCGAAGCAAGTTCGCGCATGGTGGTTTTTTTTCCTGTACCGATGTTGTAAGCTTTTCCCTTGAATTCTTTTCCTGCAGCTGTTGCGGCTGCGATGAATGCCGTAAGGATATCAGTGATGTAAATGAAATCACGTGAAATATTTTCCTGTACAAAAGGAGGGAACCTGTGCTGGCGTGCATGCGCGATAAGGTTGGGGAAAAGGCGGTCGGGCTCTTCCCAGGGGCCGTAAGCGGAATACAGCCGCAAGTGAAGCACAGGTAATTTTTCAATGAGCCCGTAATATTTTATGGCGTACGAGATGGCCGCTTTGGAAAGCGCGTAATGACTGTTGGGAACCAATTCCGAATTCTCTTCCGGTCCTGCGCTGTTCAAACCATATTCGGAACTCGAGCCGGCATGTACATAGGCCGAGAATCCCTGCTGTTTCAATAATTCGAGAATGTCGATGCTCGAATCGAAATTGGTGTAGTAGATCTTTTTATATTCTTTTTGCTTGGAGTAAGCACCGTATGCAGCAAGATTAAAGATCGTTTTGGGCTTAAGATCCACAATAAGGTCTTTGAGCTGGGTAAAGTCATTGATGTCGCAGGAGAGCAGGTTGTTTTGAGGCGTTTGTGAAGCGATGAACCTCCAGTTGTTCACCTGGTCCTGTGAAATGCCGAACACATCGCTGCGGTGTTGCAGCAAAGCATGAAGCAGGTTGATCCCGATGAACCCTCCCGCACCCAGCACAGCCACCGGTCCTTCCAACGCTTTTACCTGTTTTGCGTATCCTGCAGGTAATTCAAAATAGTTTTTGTTACCCATGCTCATTTATACAGCTCGCTGATTTCCTTCACTGCCTTTGCATACAATTCGTCATTCAAAGGAAGGTAGTGCCATTCCATTTTATTTTCCATCCACGAAACGCCTTTCCCTTTCACGGTATGAGCAACGATCATTTTCGGTTTTCCGTTGCGGTAGGCTTTCAGTTCCTCTATTGTTTTTATCAATGCATTCACATCATGCCCATCCGTTTCTTTCACTTCAAAACCCAGCGCACGCATCTTTTCTGCGGAAGCGGTATCCCCCAACACATCGTTCGTGTTGCCGAAACCCTGCAAGCCATTTTTATCGATGATCGTGATCACACGATCCAATTGGTGCTGCACCGCAAAGTGCGCAGCTTCCCAGGTCGTTCCTTCGTTGGTTTCTCCATCCGACATGAGCACGTACACAAAATCCTCGTTGCGATCGAGCGTGTTGGCTTTGGCAATTCCGCAGGCAATGGGTAACCCGTGACCGAGCGACCCGGTGGCGAAGGGGATATTCCTGAAGGTGCCGGGGGCAGCGTGCGCGGGAAGTGTGGTCCCGTCCTTATAAAATGTTTTCAATTCGGCATCACTGATCTCACCCATGTGATTGAGGCAAACGTACAGTGCCGCGGCAGCATGGCCTTTTGAAAGGATGAGCTCATCGTTTTCTTTTTTAGTATGAAGAAGCGTAGCGATGAGGATATCGATACAACTCAGTGAACAGCCGATGTGTCCCGCATTGGCCATTTTGTAAAGTTCAAGCAGGCGCAGCCGGAGCTCACGCTGGAGGGAATTTAACGGTATCTCTTTTTTTGCTGCCGGCATCCTGGAGTGTTACGAATGTAATTGAAATCTGCTGAACGGTCAATGCAGGTGCTCGCGTAATTTTTTGTCGATGTATTTTTCGCCTGGCAAAAGGCTGCGTTGTATCCTTCTTGCGTAATAAATACTGTCGAGTATCTCTTTTTGCTTTTCTTCTACCAGTTGTTTCTGGAAGCTGATGATCTCGTTGGCTTTTTGCTTTTGGCGGTTGGCGCGAAGCGAAAGTATCACGATGGAAAGCATCAGCAGGAACGCGATGGCTCCCCCGAAAGTGTAGATGCGTTGCTGCTTGATCTCCTGCCTGTGTTTGATCTCTTCCCGGTTCACCTGTTCGGCATGCGAGATGCTGTCGGCCGCCTGTTTCTTGTCGAACATGTACTGCATTTCCATTTGGGTCTGCTTTCTCACGTTTGCTTCGTTGAGGAGGCTGTCGCGGAACAAAATGTGCAGCTTATAGCAGGTAAATGCCTCTTCGCTTTTGCCCATAGAGCGGTACAGTTCCGACATGCCCCTGTAGGCTTCTTCGATCTCCGTTTTTTCTCCAATGCTTTTCGAAATGCTGAGCGCATCTTTTAAAAATTGTTCCGATCTCTTCAGCAGCTCCTGCTTGCGGGCGGTTATGCTGAGCTTTGATTTCTTCCATAATATCTCGCCAATATTGAGGTAGGACATGGCGATGCCCTGCTTTTCTCCCAGCGTTTTCCGGATCTCGAGCGAAGCGTAATGTTTTTCCAGCGCTTTGTCGTAACAGTCCGATTTCTCCTGCTCCGAATTGACGGCATCGGCTTGTAATGCGTAAACGTTGGCGATATTGTTAAGCGTAGTGGCGATGCCCGATTTGTGACCGATCTCCTGCTTGATCCGCAGAGAAATGAAATATTCACCGAGGGCCTGCGCGAATTTCCCCTGGTTGCGGTAAATGAGCCCGAGATTATTATGTGAGCCCGCTATACCTTTTTTATCATTGATCTCCTCGAATAATTTAAGCGCCTTGCGGTGATATTCGAGTGCCTGGGAATAGTTGGCCTGTATCCGATACACCATGGCGATGCTGGTGATGTCATCGGCAATGAATTGCTTGTTGCCAAGACGCTCATCTATCTTCAGGCATTCGAAAATATATTCGAGCGATCTCGGGTAATTCCCCTGGTTCCTGTAGGCATCGGAGATCATGCTGAGCGCATGAGAATAAAGAAAAAGATATCGCTTCGAATCATGCGGAAGGCCGGCAATGGAATTCAGAAGGTCTATTCCATCCTGTGCTTTGCGAATGGCCTCCCCGAAATCGCCTTCCGAATCATAATAGTAAGAGAGAAGGGTGAGTGATTTTACTTTTTCGGTATCTGCCGAAGCGGTAAGGAGCCGCCTGTTGAGCGAATCTATCTTCGTGTTGAGGTCAGACCGTTTCGCGAATGCAGGTTCAAATACCAGGGGGATAAAAAGGAGCATCAGCGCTGCCGGAAGCACCTTGGGACACTTCAATGTATATTTCTTACTCCAGCTCATTTTTACTTTTTTTCAGCGCACGGGCCAGGTATTTTTCACTGGGTAAAAGGCTGCTTTGGATCTTTCGCGCATAATAAATGCTGTCGAGCATTTCCCGTTGTTTTTCTTCTACGATCCGCTTTTGCCTGGAGATCGTTTCATTCGCTTTTTGTTTTTGGCGGTAAGCATTCAACGAGATGAGTGCGATCACCAGCATCAGTATAAAACCTACGACCCCTCCGATAGTGAATTCCCGTTGCTGCTTCTCCTCCTCCTCGTTCTTCATCCGCTCCTGTACAAGTTGTTCGGCATGACTGATGCTGTCGGCTTGCTGCTTTTTGTTGAATCCATACTGCATTTCAAGCTGTGTTTGCTTTTTGGTGTTTTCTGCATTTGAAATACTGTCGTGAAGGCTTACAAATCTTTCAAAATGTTCGAGGGCACCGGTATACTGGCCCAGGGCGCTGTCCAGGTCGCAGTATCCTTTTTCAAGTTCTGCCTGCATGTCCCTCAGGTGAAGCGTATTCGCAATATTGAGCGCTTTCTGCAGGTAATCTTTTGCCCTGGAATAATTTTTCAGCTGAAGGTAGATGGAACTGATATTGCCGAGATGTCGCGCCTGCCCCGCGAGGTTTTCGATGCTGTCATCAATGGAAAGCGCCCGGTAATGGTAGGTCAGCGCAGTGTCATAAAGTTTTCTTTGTTTACCCGGGTTCCTTTCCCGGAATCCCAACTCATAATATATACTGCCGATATTCCCGCTATGAAGCGAAATTCCCTGCCGGTAGCCCGTGTGCCTGCAGATGTCGAGTGCCTGTTTGTAATAGCCGAGCGCTTCAGTAAAATGTTCCTGTTTTTTTAAAGTGACGCCAATGTTGCCTAGGTGAATGGCCGATCCGGCATCATTGTGCATTTCCCTGGTTATACTTAAAGCCTTGAAATAATAATCCAGTGCGTGGGTGTAATCCTGCTGCAGATCGTAAATGACCCCGATATTGCCGTAATTGGTCGCGATCGATTTTTTATTTTTTTGTTCTTCCGCTATCTGCAGGGCCTGCAGCATATATTCCAGCGCGCGCGGGTAGTTGCCTTGCGATTTGTAGATCAGTCCGAGGTTACCCAACGCACGGCCCTTGCCCTTCTTGAACCGGGCCTGCCGTGACATTTGCAAGGAGGAATCAAAAAGTGTGATCGCCTCTTCATATTTATCCTGCGACAGGGAGATGGCACCCAGAAGATTGTAGAGGTCTGCGCTTTTTAACAGGAACAGTGTGTCATGACTGCCGTGGAATGCCCGGTACGCAATCGTGAGCCCTTCAGTGGCGTAGTCATTCGCCATCGTATATTCTCCCTTTTCCATGTATTCCCAGCCCAGTTCCACGTAAATATTGATGCGAAGGCTGTCATTTTTCGAAGAAGAAAGCAAGCGGATAAGCGAATCGGTCTGTTGCTCGCGGGCATTTAAAGAAGAAAAGGAGAATAGGAGCAGTGAAAGGAAATACCCCGCGGCAAAAAATGATACACCCTTTTGTGAGAACCTTTTCATTTTTTCAAACGGCTAAGTGCATCGTTCATATTATTACGGGCGAGATCGTAATGTGGATCGATCTGCAGGGCACGCGCGCAGGCATCCGCTTCTTCCTGCCATTTGCCCAGCGCCCCGTATGAAACGCCAAGATTATTCCAGGCATCGGCATTGCCGGGATCGAGTTCAACCGACCTGAGGTATTCCTCTACCGATGCTGCGAAATTTCCCTGCTGGTACAATTCGAAGCCGCGCAAAAAATGCTCATCCCTTACATTAGGATTTTTGATGACCGCGCAAATGGGTACACCATCGGCCTTTATTTCGTATACCGTCCCCTTCGGTGGCCAGCGTGTCAGGATGGTAGAGTCGAGTTTGGCGGCCGAGGCCATCAGCACGGCATAATCCCAGTCGGCTGAATTCTGCGGAACGCTGACATAAACAAAACCTTTTGCCGTATCCACGAAAGTGGTGGAGCAGCTCAGTGATCCGAAAAAAGTAGTGATGCGTATTTTTTTTCCAACTCCCGGCTTCACATTTTCCTGGATCCAATCAACACCCTGCCTGATGCAGTTGCCGTAATAATCGGTCTCGTATTTTTTGTACGCCCCGTTCACTCCGCCAATAAGAGGTGAGAAATAGGTCCCTTCGTTAGGGTGGTTGCGTTTCATGTATAGAAGAGGCTGCATGCATATCACAGCAAGAAGGATCACTGCTGCATATTTGAAATATTTGTGGAGCCCGCTCCTGAAAATATTCTCCCATCCCAGCGCGCAAAGGCCTGCAAGCGGGGGATAGGTGAACATCAGGTGGCGGCCATCATGAAAAACATAAGATCCCTGCCAGATCACCAGTCCAATTGGGAACACCGCGCAAAAAAGCAGGAACAGCGCATACTTCGGGTCGATCTTATTTTGCCGGGGGAGTTTATTGAAAAACAGGAAAGGCGATAAAAGCAGTCCTGTAAAAATAAAAAGCGGGGTTCCCACGATGATCCATTTGGGAACATAATACCAGGGAATTTCCTCCCGGTTCCACCATTTTCCGTCAAAGAGGTCGTAAGAATTAAAAATGTCGAGGTGT
>DATDFI010000446.1:0-6025 GCA_036522695.1 Bacteroidia bacterium
ACATCGGTGAAGACGGGTTCTTTGCGTTCGTATTCCACGCTTGTTTTCCGGATCTTTAACGGTGGGAACATATCCAAAACCTTTAATGCATTTCCTGAAGTGGATTCTGTGATGTTCATCACTAAAAACCGTCCATCATCCGTTACACTCCCGTAAAATCCCCATTTAGGATGCTGTTTGACTTCATAGATCAGTTGGTCCTGCTCTTGTTTATCACCCAGTTTGTGATAATAAAGCTTGTTGAATTCATTCTTTGCCGAAAGTTCCGATCCTGTGGGAGCATCGTATGCACTGTAAAAAAATCCGTTGTCGTTCCAGGCGATCCCTGAGAATTTGATCCACTTCAAATGGTCCTCCAACTTTTTTCCACTGGCAATGTCCATTACGTAATATTCATCCCAGTCGCTGCCGGCCTTGCTCAAACCATAGGCTAAAAATTTTGCGTCCTTCGAAACGGCCAGGGTAGAAACGGAAATGGTCCCGTCAGCAGAAAGGGTGTTGGGGTCGAGCAGCGCTTTGGGTTCGCCATTCAACCCTTCCTTGCAATAAAGCACGTTCTGGTTTTGTATCCCGTCATTTTTATAATAGAAATAATAATTCCCTCTCTTGAAGGGAGCGGTTTGTTTTTCAAAATTCCAGATCTCACCCAGGCGTTTTTTGATCTTGTCGCGGAATGGGATCTTTGAGAGGTAATCGAAGGTCACTTTGTTTTCTTCTTTCACCCATTCTTCCGTTTCTTTCGATGTGTCGTTTTCCAGCCAGCGATACGGGTCAGCGATCTTTGTCCCAAAATAATCGGTCACCGTATCCACTTTTTTTGTGTCGGGATAATGGAGCGCTTTTTCCTCCTGCGTTTTATTGCCCGAACATGCGCTTAGCAATACTGCAACTGCAATGAAACCGTATTTATTCATGGAGTGGAAATGTATTTATCAAACCTACGAAAATTTTTTTGGTGGCTATTTGAAGCGGGAGAGTGTGCTGCTGGTGACCGTTGGTCCCGCCAGCAGGGCACATTACATGGTAATGTGTCGGCTGTCGGGGCTATTGGAAAAGGCCGGCATTTCATCTCATCTGTATTTTGTTTAGCTATTGGCAAATGCCGAATGTCTTATAATAGGATTTAACATAAATCCAATTATAGGACAATACATTCTTATTCCTTAATTTTACTCTTAAATCCAAAAAATAATGAACGAAGACCAGACCGAACTCACTCCCTCCGAATCCCCTGCCGATAAAACGATAGAAGCCGAAGAAAAAGTGCAGGAAGTTATCCCGCGTAGCATCAAAGTGATGGCTGTGATCCGTTATGGAAATGCGGGGATGAATGATGTGAAGGACATGACCGAAGAAGATGCACTTAAAGTGCGGGAAGTGGTTTACGATGAGAAGGGCCATGTGATGCAGGAGACAGAGTTCTCGGAGGACGGAGAGCCGGCAGAACAATTTATTCGCACTTACGATGAAAAGGGAAATATTGTGGAGATGCAGCATTTCTATGAAGGCGAGCTTTCTGAAAGAACACAGTATGAATTCAATGATAAAGGTTTATTGGCCAGGGAAAAACTCCTGTATGCCGATGGCAGTATGATGATCACCGACTATCAATACGATGAGAACGATAACGTGATCGAACGAAAGGTGAGTGATGATGAAGGAAATCTCGATTCGATCGAGACATCGAAGTACGAGGGGAAGCAGTTGGTGGAGAATAATAAGTACAATGGTTCCAATGAGCTGGTGGAAAGCCGCAAACTCATCTATCGCACCGATGACCCGGAAAAGATAAAAGAAGAGATCACTTACGAAACCGGGAGCGGGATCGAATTGCGCACGGTGTTTCTCGATGATGAGACCGGCAACATCACCTATAATAAAGAGGGGAAGGTGCACTCACGCCAGAAGATGAATTTTGATGAGAAGAAACGCGTGACCGAAACGCTGATCAGCACGTTCAGCGGGAATTACCAGTACAAATACACGTATGATGAGTTCGATAATGTGATCGAAGAAGAGCGTTTGCTGGGTGGAACAACTTTTTTCAAGGCCATCATACGTTACAATGAATACGGAGCACTGCATGCCCGTTCCGTCACCGAAATGAATTCCGGTTTGTTCACGGATGTTTATCAATACGAGTATTTTGCATGATCAATAAGATATGCCCTATGGCCGAACCCAAACTGCTTCGGAAAAGGCCTTCCGCGCTTTCTTTCTCGATGTTCGACTCCATTGATCATGTGAAGGAAGAAACCTGGAATGCGCTTGCCGGCCAGGAATTTTTCATGCACACCAATTACCTGCGCGTACTCGAAGATCATCCACCTTCCAACATGAAATTCCGTTATGCCATGATGTATCGCGGGAACAGGCCGGTGGGCATTTGTTGTTTCCAGGTGATAGAATTCACAGGGGAGAGCTTCGGTTCACTTACCGATCCTGAAGGAAAGGAGAGGGACAGCATGAAAAAGGCGCTCAAGGATTTTTTGAAGCGCAAAGCCGAAAGGATCCGCATCCGTTTGCTTATTTCTGGGAATGCTTTTTCGAGCGGGCAGCATGGATTTGTTTTCAGCGAAGAGATAGAGGCGAAGGAGGCTTTTCGTGCGTTGGCGGATGTGATCTATCGCGTGAGCAGGGCCGATAAGCTTTTCGGGAAGGTGAGCGCGGTGCTGGTGAAGGATTTTGATCCCGGGGCGGAGAAGTTCTCGAAGGAGCTGAAGCACTTTAAATATTATGACTTCCGGGTGGAGCCGGCCATGATCCTCGACCTTGAAGCCGGCTGGAAAAATTTTGAAGATTATCTCGGTGCGATGTCTTCAAAGTACCGCAAGCGCGCAAAGACCATTATGAAGAACGGTGCTGCGCTAAAGGTTCGTTCTTTGTCTGCCAGCGAGATCAGGAAGAACGGGGAACGCATCATGCAGCTTTTCGATGCGGTGCATTTAAAAGCGAAGTTTCGCCTCGCATCGCTTACCATCGGCTATTTTGAGGAGCTCAAGCGGGTTTTTGCCGATGATTTTATGCTGCATGTGTATTACCTCGAAGATAAGATGGTCGGTTTCCGTACTACCATTGTCACCACGCATTCAACCGATGCGCATTTTGTGGGCCTCGATTACACGGTGAATCGCGAGCATGATGTTTACCAGAATATGCTTTATGATTATGTGAAGGAAACATTCGATCGCGGTAAGCGCCAGCTTTTCCTGGGACGTACGGCCTCCGAGATCAAGAGCACCATCGGTGCGAAACCACTTGAGTTGTATTGCTACGCACGTCATCGCAACCCGCTCCATAACCGGTTCATAAAGCCTTTCATCACTTCGGTAAAACCTTCGGAATGGATCCAGCGTAATCCTTTCAAAGAAGAGAAAGTTGCGGAAGCGGAGCCTGTTTCATAATTTAGCTTTTCAAATCATTTCGTTCTATGATGCGACTTTTGCTCCAGCGAATACTTTTCACGCTCATTCTTTTATTTCCTTTTTTCTCTTTCGCGCAAAAAAATGGAGCAGGCGGAGTATGCGCAAATTGCAAATCAAATCCTTCGCCACAGGATGGAAGCGGCTCCCTGGGGCAGATCTATGATACCACCGGCTGTGGGTTGAATTTCGTGCAGGCCTCGCAAATGGTAACCACACGTTACCAGTCGCCTCCCGGCAGCGGGCTTCCTGTCACCCTTGCCATTTCAGGTTTACCGAATTGTTTCAACATCATCAAAGCTTACGTGTGGTACATCGCCTCGTTCCAGTCGGTGAGCGCTCCTTCCACTACGGTCAACATCACCAATCCCAATTCAGTAACGAATAATGTAAATGCGACAATTGCCGGAACGGGAGGAAGCAAGTGCTGGGGCGAGAATGGGTCGGCCGTTTATCGTGCCGATGTTACGGGCTCGGTTACCGGTAACGGAAATTATGTGATCAACCTCACCGGCTTTACAAATCCCAATTGGGAAGTGGATGGTATTACACTCTTTATCATATATAAGGACCCGGGCGCGACTTATGAAGGCACAATGGTGATCAATGATGGGAACATTACCGGTATCGGCTCTGCTTCATCCCAGCTGATGAATTTTACGGCCGCATGCGGTAACTCTACAACGTGTACGGCTTTCAATATTATTTCCGATATGCAAAGTAACATCAACGGGAACCAGCATCCTTCCACGTTGAATGGTTTTCTTGCGAACTACCCCAATACTTTCTGGTGTTTTGATGCCACAAACTCTTCCAGCGTAACTACGGGACAAAATTCCGCAGCGTATGGTACCGATGGCCTGGGCGCTGATTGCTACACCTGGGGCGTGATGGGATTATATTTTCAAACCACCACCTGCGCCACATGTACGCCTTCGGTACCGAACCCGATCCAGCTCACCACCTCGCACACCAATGCAGCTTGCGGAGGTAATACGGGTACGGCAACGGCAAATCCCACCGGGGGTTTTCCTCCTTATACTTATTCATGGACGCCCGGTGGACAAACCACTCAATCCATTTCCGGTTTGACAGGTGGAAATTATGTGGTGTATGTTTCGGATTCACTCGGCTGCGTGACCGCGATAGACACGGTGACCGTGGGGGGCGTTGCGCCCAATGCGAATTTCACTACGTCAAACGTGGTGGGATGCGCCCCGCTTTGCACGGTGTTCAATGACATTTCGAATCCTAATTGTTCAACTATCTTTTGGGATTTCGGTGATAACACCACTTCCACGAGCTCAAATCCCACACACTGTTACACTGCCTCCGGAACTTTTTCGGTCACGATGATCTGCATGGATGCTTCTGGCTGTGCGGATACTATCGTGCAAAATAACATCATCACGGTTTATCCCGTCCCGCAAGCTTCATTCACGGTAAGTCCTTCTGCAGTGATCATCAGCCCGCCCGGGCAGCAGGTGCAGGTGTGTTTCACGAACACTTCCCTTAACTCCTCTTTTTACAGCTGGAACTTTGGAGATACAGCAAGTGCCGACACCTCCTTCAGCACGAGTCCCTGTTACACCTATGCCGATACCGGGACATATTGTGTTGATCTTATCGTAACAAGTTCAAATGGTTGTGTCGACACTACGGACCAATGCGTGAGCATCATTCCCGATTTTGAATATACCGTGCCCAATGTGGTTACGCCCAATGGCGATGGGATCAATGATGTATGGTTCATCAAACAGGTGGGACTTAAAGATGCGGAAGTGAAAATCTACAACCGCTGGGGCGAAGTGGTGTACGAGTATTCAGGCGTGGGCGGAGGCTGGAACGGAAAGAATAAGAGCGGCAATATGTGTTCTGACGGAACGTACTACTATGTTGCTATGCTCACCGGCATCACCAATGAAGTGAAGCAGGAAAAAGGTTTTATTGAGTTGATCAATGCGAAGCGGTGATCACTCCACCTTCTCGTAATATTCCTTATGCGCGGGAGTCCATTTGCGCAATACTACCAAAATAACATCGTTGGGGTTTGATGCATATTTCATCACCTCATTTTTCACCGTTCGGAAAACCCGTGTTTCCGGGTACGTGGGCGCATTCATTTCCTGCATGCCCCATTCGTTAATGAAAAAATAATAAAGCGTATCGCTTCCACGACCTTGCTGCGTGTACACCTTCTTCTTCAAATCTCCAGGTAACTTATCTCTTACATTCTTTGAGATATACAAATAGGCCGAGTCGAAGTTCCCGGAATAAAGACTGGCCGACAGATAGGAATCCCAGCAAGAAAGAATACTGAGGACCGGTAATATCCAAACGAAGACAAATACAGGCAAAACGAATTTTTCTCTTGCCGTTTTAAAAGCACCCGGGATGGCAGTTGCACTCTCTTTCCTGAAAAGCAGGAGCAACAAGGCGATCATGGCAAGGTTCCAGGGAACGATCACGTAATTATAATTGCGGCCGAGTGGTGAGCTGAGGAAAATGATGTAAATGTGCATTGCTATCACGATGGCACGGGTGACGATGCGCGTGCGCGGGATCAATAGCATGAACGCGATCAGTATTTCGAAATAAGGAAT